>SXPJ01000020.1 GCA_005776395.1 Bdellovibrionales bacterium
GCCCCACAAACTTCATTCGCTCGTCCATGACACACGTCTCCTTCCAAGGCATAGCTCTCCCCCTGTTTGAGAATTGTTATGCCTTAAAGTGTAAACCATGTGCCCGGAATGAAATGTAAAGGGGGTGCCCGGAATATACCTAATGGTGGAGGTGAGGGGGATCGAACCCCTGACCCCTAGCTTGCAAAGCTAGTGCTCTCCCAGCTGAGCTACACCCCCAATGAGATAGACCCCAGTTTCTACAGTCCTTTGGGTCTGAAAGCAAGTTTAGTGTTAACTATTTCTAATCTCTTTAATTTTCTAGATAATCCAGAGGAATAATCTCAGGTGCTAACGGATACTGGTAACTCTTATAACCTTTGAAGCTCACAGACCCTCCCTCTTCCCAAGTCTTTTCCCAGATTTTAGCCAATGCCGAACTGGATCTGGCCATTTGAGCCACAATGAGATCTTGAAACACTTGGGCCCCTTTTTCAGCAGGAGGTCTTTTTGCGAGAGTTTTAGTGTTCTTATTTGAAGGACTATTTACCACGTCCAACTCTTCAACCTTCTCCAACTCTTGAACCGCCTGAATGCTTAACTCTTTTATAATTTCCACCACAGAGCGATCCACTTGTGATTTATTTATCTGTTTTTTTAAGGCGGAGGCTTTTTTAAATACAATATTTTCCAAGTCCATTCCCATCGCCTCTACAGAGAACGACTCATAGTAGGCGTGAATCCCACCTCTCCCCTTCTCCCATCCATCATAATCATAAGTATTGTGATAGGGCACAGAAGCATCACCTACAAAATGGCCCAGCAAAGACACATTAGTTACAAAATCAAATATGCCTTTGTTATAGGGGTGATTTGTATCTTTGATTTGGTTTTTATTAGGAAAATTGGATTTTTTCGCAAGCTTCACAGCCTTTACAGCTCGTTGATAAAATTGTTCACTTCTCCACCACAGGGTTCCAAGCTCTAAAGCTAATTGATCTTTGGGTTTTGATTTCTCAGCGACAATCTGACTAAAGTCCAAAGGAACTTCAGAGATTTCATATCCTAGATTTTCAGGATCCATAAAATGGCTCGCATCAATGGTTTTATTATTATCCGCATGATTTTTCCAATGAATATCGGGAATATTACAAACATGTCCCGATTGATGAGCTCTTCTTCTAAGAAATGAAGACAACTCTGCATTCAATACAAGTCGAGTCGCTACAGCGCAAATCACATGGTGACCTCTCTCCCCCCACGCCATAACCTTTACAGAAAAAAGAGAACTACAAAATAAGACTACAAAATAAAAACGGTAAGACTTCAACAGTGCCCCCTATGAAGTTTAAAATTTCCCGATTAAGATTTTCCTTATTTTAATTACACGGTCTTAAAATAGGGGTCAACTTTCTTACGAAAATTAATAATTCAGCAGTTCATAAGTAAATCGCCATTAACTATTACTTATTTAAATAACTGATTAGTAACCTGCCTAATTTCAAGATGAATTCGAGGTGTAAAAAACTTTGATACAGAAACTTTAAAAGAAACTCTCTATAATGGAAAAATCGGGAGAGGGAAATTCATGAAATGGAAATTGGGAACTGTTTTACTTTGCAGCTTACTCATCTCCTGTTCACAAACCCGAGTCAAAAAGTATCAAAATGTTTTGGAACCCCTAGTCGGAAAAGCCAAGAAATCTGAAGTGAATCATTTACTAGGCAATCCAGTCTCCTGTAAGCAGGAACCGCCTTATGAAAAATGTGAATACCGCACCGCTTACTCTCAAAACAATCCTGTCCCTGATATGTTCAGGAAATCTGAAGCTTTAAGTCTAGATCTCTCTCCTTACGAGTACTTTGATGTGCTGCATCTTTATTTCGATTCTTTCCATATTCTTAAAGAATGGGAACCCATTGTCTTAGCGCAATAACTTTTTCTCCTGACATAAAAAAACCGAATAACACATCAGGTTGTTAACCTGTTATAAACCACTGAAACCACTTAGGTTTCAATGTTTTTTGGCCGATAAGATCTTAATTAGATCTAAAAAGCTAATGGCCAAAAAACTCAAAATTTCATTGAAGTACAAATTTCTCGGCGTGCTAATGTTTACGTTAGCTCTGGGGTTTTCTACTTTCTTCGCTCTGGCCTATAAAACATTCTCCGAAGACAAAAAACTTTTTGTCATGGAACTCAATCTCTCTATTCTTAAAACAGCTATCAGCGACACAAGAGCGGATCTCAAAAGTCGAATCGATGAACTACAGGTATTTCTTCCTAAAATCTATGAACCTGAAACCCTAATAAGTCATAATCTTTTCAGAGAATTATCGCTTCAAAATCTTCCTCAGGATCTCATTGGAGTAAAATTTTATCGACGAAATATTAATGATTCCTCTTTTACACTAGTTAAAGAGTTTACTAATACCGAGCTTTTAGAGAGTAAGTCCTTGCCTGATAAAACTTTAGCCGAAATAGACAAAAACTCTCCAGCCCCCATTAATAATTTTTCATTTGCTTCAGGAACTATTCTTCTAAACCGATCACTTAATTTACCGACCTCTTCAGGCAATACGGAAGTTTCTGTGTTAACCCTTCTTATTCCGGGAACTTTCATTAATGACAATACAAAATCGGTCATCATTGTTGTCGATCTACTTCAAGATTTCCTACGTAAAAAATTGCAACAATCTGAATTAGCTGAGGTCTTTTTAGTCACTAAATCAGGGGCCCTACTTAGTCATGGCTCTTCCTCATTATTAGCCCAAAATACCAATAAGCTTTTTGAGCACCCCATTGTTGAAAAATTAAAAACACGCCAACTCCCAAGGGAAAGTTTAGAGCTAGTTGTTAAAAACGAAACCTACCTATGTAATCTTTCTGAATCAGGGATTAATGAAACCTACGCCGTCTCTCAAATTAAACAGTCCGAGGCATTTGCAGCTTTAAAAACTTTAATGAAAGAAACTTTATTAACCGGCATTTTCATCTTAAGCATCGCCATGATTTTAAGTATTATCTTCTCCAACCGACTTACTTCTAATATTAAAAAACTTAAAGAGGCCGCCCAAACTATTGGGGAAAAAGGCAAACTTGATACGGCCCTAGACATTAAATCAAATGATGAGATTCAAAATGTAGCAGAAAGTTTTAATCAGATGTCATCTGAGATTCAAGACTTGCTGATTAAAACAAAAGAAAATGCCCGAATGGAAACCGAGCTTGAAACTGCCAAAATTCTCCAATCCACTTTATTAAGCTCTAATCACGTTGATACCGATGCCGTTCAGATTGAACCTTTTTATCTATCAGCTTCCGAGACAGGCGGAGATATCTGGGATGTCTACTTAGCTGGAAATATTCTCACCGTTTTAGTAGGGGATGCCACCGGACATGGAGTGCCTGCCGCAATTGTAACCGCAGTAGCTAAAAGCTGTTTTACCACCCTAAATTCAATCTACCCTGAGTGCCCACTCTCTCCGGAGCTTTTTTTACACCAATTAAACCGAGTTATTTATGAATCCTGTAAAGAGAAACTCTTAATGACCATGGCTGTAATTCAAGTTAATTTACACACCGGTGAAGCCATTCTCAGTAATGCAGGTCATGAGGCCCCCTTACTGTTAAAAGCCCCCACTCCAGACAATCCTAAAAGTAAAAGTGAAGCTCTATTTATTCGCGGGGAGAGACTTGGTTTTTCTCCAAATTCCATATTTGAAAGATTAACCACCCAGTTTAATGTAGGAGATACTCTTTTAATCTACACTGACGGAATTTCAGAGGCCGTAAATACTGAAGGAAAACAGTTCGGAGAACGAGCCCTTAAAAAGCTTTTTAATCGCTTGGGTTCAGATCCACTTCCTGAAATTAAAAACCAAATCATCTCTGAATTAAAAGAGTTTATGGGCTCAGCTCCACAGATGGATGACATTACTTATGTCCTGTTTAAATGGAATAAGATCATGGAAAAAATTTCAATTCAGCCCTCAAAAGCCCCAATTCCTGTGACAATAGTTCCGCCAATCCGACAATTTGAGGAGATCGATTATTCTGAGCCTTATGGGGAACAGCTCGATATTGAAGCCTTAGAATTTAAAAATACAAAATTAACCTATCCCATCGCTAATCCCGAAGGGGTTGAGTTAGCCTCTGAATGGAATGGCTATAATAGCGTAGAGCCTAGTCCGACCCATTCTAACCCATCGCAACTAGAGAGCATGACTGAAACTCACTCTATAGATGAGGGGGTACGGAGTGTCATTATACTTCCAGCTCCATTACAACTAGAGCCCCTTCCTAAAATCCTCCTTATAGATCAGGGGGTACGGAGTGTTATTAGCCTTCCGGCTTCATTGCCACAGAAAAAAATGCCGATTTCGCAGTTAATAGAACTCGCGAAATCATCAGATTTTACCGAAGAAGAGGTAGATACCCATTACGCCAAATTAGAGGAGACAAAAGATCCTAAGCAAGGTTCTTCTGATGATGAAGCCGCATGAGTTTACCTAAAGAAAAAAACATTATTCTAGCCCCCTCCTCAGTGGGTCTTTTCTCCAAAAAAGAGGCGGCCTCTCTGATTGCTTCAGGATGCGCTCACCTACACTCTTCAATCGTAGGTAAAAGAGACTCCCTAGTCTCATTAACTCATCAAGCCATCGACAACCAAATTTCAGCTACCTACCCTTGGGAAGTAAGCGAAAACACAAATGAGCTTTTTTTAACCTCAAGTAAAGAGAGAAAAAAAACTATTGAGCAGGTTCTCACTGAACTCAAGCTAAAGAACACATCCTCAATGGGAGATAAAATTTGGACATCCCTTGAGGAGCTTCTAACTAACAGTATTTTTCACGCCTATCATGACCCTAAAGGAAAAGAAAAATATTATCGAAAAGAATCTGTAGAATTACTGCCCGAAGAAAAAATATTAATTAAATTTCACCGCAGCCCCACTGGATTTTTTCTCTCTGTTAAAGACTCAGGACAAGGGCTAAGCTTTGAGAAAGTCCAAAACAACTTCAAACGGTGCTATGCAAGTTCAGATATCTCGCAAATCGAAACGAAAGATGGGGGTGCGGGGCTAGGTCTTTACGTTGTTTTTGAATTAGCCACCCACATAAAAATTATTAGCCACCCTTCTTTCGGAACTCTTACTAGCTGCTGGTTTGCAACACCTGCAACTTTTAATCCCGATTACTTTTCTTTTAACTATTTTGAAGGAGATCAAAAATTATGAATACTGCAAAGGCCATTAATCCTACTAATGATCATTTTCACTTTGAAATGACAGAAATTCAAAATGCAACCAGAGTCAATTTAATCGGAATCATAGATGAAGACACCGATTTTTCGACACTTTTAAAATTAAAAAACTCCCCAGTTATTTTTAATTTCAAGGAAGTTACATCCATTAACTCCTGTGGCATCCGAACTTGGGTAAATTTTATTAAAGAACTCACTGGTAGCACTCTGGAATTTACTGAATGCCCTCCGCTTATTGTTCGTCAAATGAATATGGTTCCAAGTTTTATAGGTAATGCAACGGTTAACTCAGTTTTTGTTCCCTATGTCTGCGATGGTTGCGACCACGAACAAAATCTTCTTGTGTCAGTTACTGATTACAAAAAAGGGGGCCCTATAGCAGAAACGATTCAATGTGAGAATTGTAAATCTGAAGAAATGGAGATGGATGGCAATGCCAAACAATACTTCGCCTTTGCAAAATAGGCCTGAAGAAAGTATTACTTCAGAACTTAAGGCACTCCTAGAACAGTGGGCCCATGACCACTCTTCTCTACTAGAGGTTCTATTGGATGCCTATTGTGTAGTGGATTTAGCTAATAACATTATGGTAGTTAATACCGCTTTTACTGTTTTAGTGGGAGAATCTGAAAGAAAGATTAGAAAAAGCCCCCAATTTAATAATTTTTTAAAAACAAAACTTTGCCCCACTCAATGTCCTACTATCCAAGTCATCACCTCTGAAAAATTTCTAAGAATCGATGAAATATCGGGCTCCACCAAAAACTGTTCTAATTTAACACTAACGATTTCGGGAGTACCTATTTACTCTCCAGATAAAAAACTCATCGGTTGTCTTTTGAATATTAGAGATGTAACCGCCGAATCAAGCCTTCAAAACAAGTACGAAGAGAAAAAAAGCGACTCAGTGACAGATGGACTGACCCGCCTCTTTAATAAGGTTTTCACTGAGGAGGTTCTGAAAAAATCATTAAAAAATGCTCAACGCATTAATAAACCCATCAGCGTAATGATGGGGGACGTAGATCATTTTAAGCACGTTAATGATCAGTTTGGTCATCAGGCAGGAGACTATGTACTATCCACAGTAGCCCAACTTCTTAAAGGTGAAACTCGAGAGAATGATATTGCAGGTCGTTTTGGTGGAGAGGAATTTATCGTAGTGATGAATCAGACCAATCAAGATGAAGCCCTTCTTGTGGCCGAGAGATTTAGAAAACGATTAGAAAGTACCCAGGTAGTATTTGAAGGAAAGCCTATTCCTCTAACTATAAGTCTTGGAACTTCGACCTTCATCCCTCAAGAAGGGGGCAACTTCGATAGCGAGCCCTTAGCCAAAACATTAGTAGCTCAATGTGATACAGCTCTTTACTCTGCTAAAGCTTCAGGGAGAAATCGTACGATTCAGTTCGAAACACTCCCCAAAAACAAAGAGACCGATCCCAAGACAAAAAAATAGCCTTGCAGCCCAGTCTCTTTAAACTCAAAAAGTGATAAAATCTAAAAACTATTTTTGAGAGAGAATCTTATAAACTCCGGTGCCACACACCGAACAGGCCCCTTTCATAGCTGGCCTACCATTTTTCATTTTAACTTCCTGACAATCTTTCATAGTGGTTTTCTTACGGCACTTTACACAATATGCAGTTTCCTCAGCCATACGACGACTCCCCCTTCTAGTTGTTAAATCAAATTGTAATGACATTCAGTACCGATGACTAGGCTAATTTTTAAAAATGATTAAAACTTTATTGACTCGCCACAATAAAAATAGATTAAAAAGTTTTAAGATCGGCTAAATCGGAAACAATCGCGATCGCTTCATCGAGTTCCTGATTGGATTGTAGATCTTTTTGATGATTAATTCGTTCACGGCTTTTTTCACTGAGAATATGGATCTCTTCTTGATGCTTTAACGCTGCCTTTTCTAACTCGGATTGCACTTCTAAATCCACAATGGGAAGAATCTCCTCAGTTGAAGTCATCATAGCTTTAGAATCCTTTTCATTAAGAGCAATATCCGAAGCCACCCCACCGTTCGCGGGTGTGTGGCCTAATGGCGAATAGAAAACGCTTGTCGTAAGTTTTAAAACACCCGTTCCTAAAGCACCTGAGACTGAAGAGAACAACAAAGGATCCTCTAAATGAAATAATTTTTGAACCGTTCCTTTACCGTAGGTTCGAGAACTTCCCACAATAATGGCTCTTTGATAGTCCTTTAATGCTCCAGAAAGAACTTCTGCTGCACTCGCACTTTCCTGATCGACAAGAACCACTAAAGGTTTTTGATAAATAGGTTGAAAATTATTATCTTCTTTTAAGATTCGAGTTGTCCCCTCTTCAAGAACTCCCACAATGGGTTTATCACCCACAAAGAAAGATCCCATGGAAACAGCTTCCTCTAAATAACCTCCGGGATTACCTCTTAAATCTAGAACCAGCCCCGCATGAGCTGTGTCTTTAAGAAGTTCTTCAGTGATTCTTTGCTGGAAATCTTCAGAAACGCTCTTCTCCTCTTTTGAGCTTCCCATTCCCCCGCGACCGTAAAATGCAGGAACAGAAATAACAGCTACTTTCTTTGCCACTTTTCCGTCCTGTTTCGGATTTTTCCAGGAGAAGTTAATTTTAGTCTCTTCGAGTTCAAATTGAGTTCGTTCTAAAACCCATTCAGTTAATTCTGCTTTAGCTGAGCCCTGTTTCTTATGGCTGCATGTGACAACTAAACGAACCTTAGAATTTTCAGGCCCCTTTAAAAGTTGTTTTGCCTCTTCAAAAGGGAGAGAGGCTAAGGTGATCTCATCGACCTTTTCGATAATATCCCCTTCGTGCAAATCTCTTGCTCTCTGTGCAGCTGAGGCCTCAATGATCTTTTCAATCATAAATCCTTGAGGAACTTTCTGAAGACGAAGTCCTAAACCTGCCGCAGTTCCCTTTAACTCCTCATAGAAATCCTCAAACTCAACTGGAGAAAAATAGGTTGAGTACTTATCAAGTCCTCCCAGAAAAGCTTTAGCTAAAAGCCCATGAGTTTCAGGAGCCACATCAAAATATCTCTGTTCGACTCTATCCCAGAGAAGTTGAGTCATATTTTGCTGATAGGCTTTTAAAATAGCTAAAGAGCTTTCATTCAACAATCCACCCAATTCCTTGTTCCAGCGTTTTTCTAAATCTTTCAGAGATCCCGCAAATTGAGTATATTCAGGAGTCTTATCTAGACTGCTTTCCTCCATATTCCTACTCAGTTTAAGTTGAATCCCTTTAGATACTTTATAAGTTTTAATCCAGTAGGAAATGCGTTGTTGAGCTTTAGGGTAATTATCTTTAAGCCAATTCTGCCAGGGTTCACAAGAATGATTTTGAAGAAGATCATTCCAATGATTCTGAGTCAGTTGTTTTAAAGCCTCAATCTCTTGCATCGTAAAAAGCATACGTGAAGGATCTAACTTTTCGATAAATACCTGAGCTATTTTTGCAGCACGATCAGGATTAAAAACATCCTTAGAGCCAATGCCACCGAACTTTTGACTGCCCCAATCGACGAGCTTAATCACCTGCTCACAAGATAGCCCTGAGTGTTGAATAGGATGGCCAAAAGGTAGGGAAGAGGTATCTCCCTTTAGTTTTTCACGAAAACTCATTGTGCAAAGGGCTAGAGCCAGAAGGAGTAACACTCCATAAGGAGACTTAACGGAAAGCTTTTTAAAAGACCGGTCAAAGTGTCGAGCCAATTCACACCTCGATAGTGAGTTGAAACATATCCCAAAAAAGATGATACACTGTACCATATCTCGACACCCAAAAGCAGATGCCTTTTTAGGACTTACCTAAAGTGTCACTTTCCCTGTCTAAAAGTTCGACAACAGCCAATAGTTTTTCTCAATAAAAACCCAATTATTTCCGAAAAGTAGAGTAGAGAGTGTACAAAGTGTGTACTAACAAAGCTGTTTATTTTCAATGGCTTACAATATGACGCATTTTGACATAATCTAGGGGAGTTGTTATAATTTCAATATTGGAACGTTGCTCAAAACAAAAACTAAAGACAACAGAGTAAGGAGAAACACCATGTTGAAACAATTCCTAAGAGAAGAAGAGGGGCAATCCACCGTAGAGTACCTACTTATCATCGCTGTGGTGGTAGTCGTAGTGACTGCTATGGGAAAGAAAATGCAAGATGGCGTGACTAACCTCACAGAGAGCATCATGAGCAAAATGACAAAGAAAGCGGAAGCTTTGATGGATAAAGCCAGCCCTTAAGTGAGTAAGTAAAAAACTATGAGGCACGTTCAGTTAAAAGTTTTCATTGGAAATCCACGTGGCCAGAGCACTGTCGAATATATTTTGATGGTAGCTATGGGAGCCCTATTTTCAATTCAGGTCGCGAGCTTTTTTACCGGTGTATTTAAAGAGGCCTTTCAAGGTCTCGAAAAAAACATTGCTCGTGAAATGGCCACAGGCCAGGGGTTTGGTAGTAGCAACTAGACTCGTTTTCTGCCCTTTCGAAACTTAAAGGGGGACGTTTATGTCCGGGGGGTACGAAATTGTATTGTGGTTTATCCTCGTAGTAGCGTCGATAACCGACCTGCTTTGGGGAAAGATCTATAATCATCTCACGCTCACCTTCATGGGGGCGGGGGTACTCGTGCGCCTTTTTCTTGAAGGCCCTCCTTCTCTAACCCCATCAATTTCAGCTGTTGCCACAGCTTTCATTCTCTTTTTTCCCCTCTACTACTTAAAAACTTTAGCGGCAGGCGATGTAAAGTTAATGATGGCTTTCGGAGCTTGGGCAAATCCCGAGCTAGTGATTCACTTAGGACTTACTGCCATTATTTTAAGTGCCCCAGTCGGTCTCTTTATACTGCTTAGAAAAAAAGGGGTGCAAAAAAGTGCCTCCTCAATAGCCACGGCACTCAAGTTTAAATCAGAAGATAGTAAAAAAATGACTCGCATGCCATTTGGCCCGGCGTTTTTATGTTCATTTTTATTTTTAAAAATTGCGGAGTTTAAAGGATGGTCGTTCTTCTAAAAAACAGAAGAGGTCAAACCTCAGTGGAGTGGTTGATGCTTATGGCAGCAGCATCGCTGACCGCCTTTGTGGTTATCTCTGGCCCCATCTCAAATTTCACGATCGGCTTTGTAAAAGAGATTCGAGATTTCACTCAAAACATTGTTCTACGAGGAGAATCGGATCCCAAAGCTCCACCGCCCTCAGATCCCAAAAGATTTAGGCCGGTACACTTATGAGCAACTTTAAATTTAAAAAGTTAAATCAGAGAGGCCAATCAGCTATTGAATTTATTATTGTAACTATAGTTGTATTCTTCTTTTTACTTTTCTATATGAGTTTTGCAATCACTCTAGTAGCAAGCGAATACGTAGACTATGCGACCTTTATGAGCGCCCGTACTTTTAAATCTGGAAATGACACCAGAGAAAACCAGGAAAAAGACGCTCGAAAAGTATTCGGACAATATTTAGACCCCATTAGCTCTGTAATCCGTTCCCCTCAAGTTCGATTTAGCGATGCTGGTGCTACAAGTTCTTACGAAGTTGATCTGTTTTACTTACCTCCTCTGTTTATTAAAAATGGAGCTCCTCCGGTGAGCCGGCTCTCTCTCGAATCGGAGGCTCTCTTAGGTAGAGATCCCGCTATCAATGATTGTCTGAATTTCTTCTCTGGAGTTGCTAATCAGTTAGGATTCGGGGGTACCTTTTTGGCCAATGTTATGGAGGATAATGGATGCTAAGTATAAAATGCATTCAAGGTAAAAAAGGTCAAGCGGTTGTGGAAATGGCATTTACTTTGCCTTTTTTAATTTGGCTAGTCTATTACACGCTTAACGCCTTTTATACTATCCACTCTTCGCATGTGGCTCAAAAATATTCCGCGATGAACCTCTATGAAAGACTAAATAATCGTTCAAAAATCTCGGTAGATGATGTGGCAAGAACAACTGTCAGCAAAGAATTTATCGCTGTTCAATATATGGAACCAGAAACCAATAGACCTCCTGCAAGAAAAATTATTGCTGGACCTAACCCAGTAAACAACGCAGTCGGCATTTGCCGAGAACCAGGGTGCAATTAACATGGATAAGAAGAAAGCCTTACTCATTTCCTCGGTATTCTTAGCAATATCTATTTTTCTAATCAAAAGCTACGTGGATGCTTTAAGAGCTGAACTCACCCAAAACTTTGGTCCTGAAATAGGTGTCGTTGTGGCTAAAGAATCCATTCCAGAATACGGAATTATTCGTTCAGATATGTTAGAGGTGGTTCCCGTTTTTAAAAACTTTATTCAGTCTCAAACCGTCACAGTGGCCTTAGGAGATGAAATTGCCCAAAAAAAAGCTATCAATGATGTGGCCGGAAAAGCAGCTTATGTCCCACTTTATCCTGGAGAGCAAATCACTCTAACAAAATTAGTTCACCAGGATGGAAAACCGGTACTCGATAAACAGGTCGAGAAAAAGATGAGAGCTATGACGGTTGCAGTAAGTTCTACGAACGGTGTGGGGCGCTTTATTCGGCCTGGTAATCACATTGATGTTCTAACGACTGTTAGATATGAAACGAGTGGAGTTGAACAGTTCGAAGTTAAGACCGTTTTTCAAAATGTCCTAGTCCTTGCCACAGGTAAAATTTTACAAAACTCTGTTCCCACAAAAGTTACACGTGAAGTTTTATCTGCTCTCGAAGCTAAATTTGAAGAGCAACGACGTAAAGATCTTTACACCACGAATGTGGATACAGGGACCTCAAGACCTGATGACAACTATACTCATATGACACTACAACTAACCCCCGAAGATTCAGACAAACTTCTATTTCTTCAGCACACTCTCGGGGATGCAAAACTTTATTACATACTCCGCAATAATGCAGATACCAGTGTAGCAAGCATAGAAACTACGATTTTAGATCAGATTTTAGGGCCCGACAGCGAACTAGGAAGAAGCAAGATAAAATATCCTTCTTCACCTTCGACTGTTAAGCCTCGATATTACGACACTGAAGGAGAGAAGATAACACCGATCTTCTAATGGGAGAATAATTTATATGCAAGACAAACGAGCTTTTCTCATCTCAATATCTTTCTCGGCCCTAGCGATGTTTTTAGTGTACCAATATATCTCAGGTGAAGAGCAGAAATTGAACAATGATTATAAAATAACGGTTTCTGTGGTTCGTGCCAAGAGAGATATTCTGCAGTATGCCTCAATTCGGCCGACGGATATTGAAACTATCTCGGTTCCCAAAGTTTTAGAGCCCTTAGGAGCCGTCGATATTAAAGAGGATGCTTTTGATGCCGTAGCCGCAGTTCCAATCAGCCAGGGCGAATTTATTTTGGATAACAAACTTATCTCAAAAAACATCTACTCAGGACTTGAGTCTCAAATCTCAAGAGAAAAAAGAGCCATAAGCATTCCAGTTAACGTTAAAAGTGCTGTGGGCTACTTATTACGTCCTGGAAACAGAGTTGATCTTGCAGCCCATTTTGAATACATCCTTCCTAAACCAGGCGGAGGCCCCGGAGGTAAAACTGCCTCGGAGGTCAAAGTATTTTTACAAGACCTTCTAGTCTTAGCGTCAGGTAGAACCATTCAATCAACTCCTCCTAAAGCGGTCGACCAAGATGTCATTCGAAGTTTAAGAAGTCTTAAAGATGACTCGCTTAAACAAAAAACAGATTCAGAATTAAGAGATGCCCTTAACTACGCTAAGGATGATAAAAACTATCAGACTGTAACATTAGAGGTAACCCCACAACAGGCACAAACAATTGTGTATGTACTAAATCTCTATGGAGAGTCATTAGCTCTTTTGCTCCGCCATTCTGACGATCGGCAAATGGAAAAACGAGAACCCACGAACCTAGCGCGAGTCATGGGTCCCGACTCCTATATGAATCGAGCCCCCAAACTGCCCCCCCCAATAGCTATTCCAAAGTATAAATTTTTTGATTATGTCGGCGAAGGTAATATTCCCGTACCTACAGGGGGCCCCTAAATATGAAACTTAAAATAAAATACTTTTTCATATTATCTGGGCTACTTTTAAATACACCCTATCTGTATGTAGGTCTCTCAACAAGGGCCATGGCCGCTGACAATACTCTCGAAGAGAGCGAAGAGCCCAAAGCTATCCTAGGAAAAGAAAAGACTCTCACTCTCTCAGAAGGGACCTCTCGTCAGTTGGAGTTTCCCTTCGATTTGGGCAGAGTCGACATAGGTAACGATCAGCTCTTTGGATTTAAACGTTTCCAAAAAGATGGAAAGGATAGAGTCATTCGATTTGTTCCAAGAACCGCTGGAACAACAACAATGACTATTTACGACACTGATGACAAACCAAGAATTACCTACACGATTAGAGTCACTCGAGAGGATATTGGCCAACTCACAGCTCAACTTGAAGAGCTCTTAGGAGATATCGAAGGGCTTAAACTCAAACCTGTAGGGGGGACCATCATCCTTGATGGAGAAATTCTTCTGCCTAAGGACATGATTCGAATCAATCGTGTAATTGCAGCAATGAAGGAACGAGATCCTAAAAAGAACCCCACTCCCATTCGTAATCTAACCACCATCGGTAAAATCACGATGAATATTTTAGCTGAAAGAATAGAAAGAGAGATCGGCTCACCGGAAATCACAGCAAGAGTGATTAATAATAATATTCTTCTAGAGGGCACGGCTGAAAGCGAACCCGATGCGGACAGAGCTTTTGAGATCGCAAAAACCTATCTACCCGATATTGTAAAACCCAAAGGGGGAGGGGAAAAGGAGGCCAGCGATGTTATTAATCGGCAACAGGGGGGAGATGCAGGTGGAAGTCCAATTATTATCGACCTTATGAGAGTTCGTCCTAGACAGGCTCCGCCTCCAAAGCAGGATATTAAAATAACTATTAACTTTGTTGAACTTACTAACGACTATCAAAAGGCCTTCAACTTCACCTGGAAACCCCTCGCCTCAGACCAGGGCTCAGCCTCTTTCGATACTTCACTTGGGGAGATAAGTGCAAACCTTATTGCAACTATCACAGGCCTTCTGCCCAAATTGAGCTCAGATAAAAACCATTCTCATGCAAGAGTATTGAAGCAGAGCACAATCATTGTTGAAGACGGTTCAGATAAGGAAGCTGCTGTGGATAGCTCATTAGATATCTACACCCGAATAATCGACTCTACTGGAAATGCTCAGTTAACTCCTATTCAAGTCCAAAATTCTCTAAAAGTAAGGGCCGCTACACTTCCAGGGTCTGACTCTATCTCGTTAGGACTCCAAGTGAATCTGACCTCGCTCGTGGGTTCAGATAACGGACAACCGGTAGTTGCCAGAAACTCAATGCAGACTAAAGTGAATATTAAAAATGGAGACTCAGCTGCCTTAGGAGGCTATGGAATCGATAATGCTTTAGCAGGTTACAATCGAGATCCGCAAAGATCAGTTTCTGGCGGTCAATCCGGTGGAAATGCGTCTCCTATTTTTAATTTTACTCGAACAAAAACTTTCCGACACGATAAGCAACAATATGTCATTTTTGTAACTCCAGAGGTTTTAAGAACCGCAAGTGCTGGAACTGACGATATTACAAGAAAATTTAGATTAAACGCTGGCGAAAGATAAAACATAAAATTATGGCTAACGGATATATCATTTCAGTTTTAGGAGGCAAAGGAGGGATAGGAAAATCTACCTTTGCAGTCAATTACGCAATCGCTGCTAGCATTGATTCCAAAGCTAAGGTTCTTTTAATTGATTTAGATCCCAAAGCTTGCGGCGATTTGGGAATGCTCTTAGGAACAAAACCCAAGCGAACACTTTTAGAGTTGGGGGCTCATGAGGGGAAATTTGATCCCAATTCACTCCAAAACTATGTTTCAGTTCATCCCTCGGGAATTCATTATCTCCCAAGTGTACTAGAACCGGAACAAATGCCCTCTTTAGATCCTGCTCATGTATCTAAAGCCCTCACTCTTCTCACTGGATTTTATAATTACATTATCATCGATTTAGGTTCTGATATCGATCCCCCTACAGTTAAAGCCTTAGAGTCCTCAACACTTATTTTTGTTCTGACTTTACCTGAGATTTTAGTACTTCATCACTCTCGAAGAGTTATTGAGAAGGTCCAAAATCTGTTATTTCCTCCCGAAATGATAAAACTGGTTGTAAATCGCTTTAGCGCCACCAAAGGAATTAATCCTCAACTTATTCAAACCAACTTAAAAAAACCGGTTCTTGGAGTTATTCCTGAGGATGAGTTAACCACAGTAAACTCAATGACCAAAGCGCAACCCTTCATTACTAGCGCGCCTAGAACTGAAATTACAAAAAGCTACTTTTTCCTAGTTAGAAATATTCAACAACAACAACTCCTAGAAAAGCTTGCTCTACTAAAAAAACCTTCAGATGCTCTGAGCCGACTGGGAGGCAATAAAGCACCCTCGGCTAAACCGGGAGATAAAGCTCCCAGTATGGTAGTCTTTGATCGCAGCCAAATGAAGGATGAAAAACCCTCAGATCAATGGTCTGCTCTAAAACAAAGAATTCATAAACAACTCATCGAAACAATGGATTTAAAGAAGGTCGACACCGAGACAGGAAACGATCCTAAGAAGAAAGCGGTGCTTCGAGAAAAAACAAAAACTGTCGTGGTAGAGCTCTTAGATAAAGAAGAGCACCCTTTTCGTTCAAGAGATGAAATTCAAAAACTTGTTAAGGAGATTCTTGACGAAGCACTCGAACTTGGTCCTATTCAAGATCTTCTCATTGATGATTCAGTAAGTGAAATTATGGTAAATAGAAAAGATCAGATCTACGTTGAAAGAAAAGGTAGATTAGTTCTTTCAGGGACTACCTTTTCTGGAACTGCTCAAGTTCTCTCCGTAATCGAAAGAATAGTCACCTCAGTAGGACGACGTATCGATGAAAAACAACCCTATGTAGATGCCCGACTACCTGATGGTTCAAGGGTTCACGCCATTATTCCCCCTCTCTCAATTCAAGGCCCTATGCTAACCATCCGAAAATTTGCTAAAAACCGACTCACTTACAAAGATATAGTTAAGTACGGCTCTATGACTGAAGAGATGGCCGATTTCTTACGTTGCTGTATTGAAGCAAGGCTCAATGTCATCATCTCTGGGGGTACCGGTTCAGGTAAAACGACACTTCTCAATGTGATGGCCGGTTTCATTCCATCAGGGGAACGAATCTTAACTGTAGAGGACTCCGCAGAATTACAACTGCCCCAGGAGCACTGGGGACGCCTTGAGACCCGACCTGCCAATATGGAGGGTAAAGGTGAAGTTTCGATTCGAGATCTTGTGAGAAACACCCTGAGGATGAGACCCGATCGAATCATCATCGGTGAGTGTCGAGCCGGAGAGGCTTTGGACATGCTACAGGCGATGAATACAGGTCACGATGGCAGTATGACCACCGTCCACTCCAATACCCCTCGTGATGCCGTAGCTCGTCTTGAAACTCTTTGTATGATGGCAGGAATGGATCTTCCCGCAAAGGCGATTCGAGAACAAATTGCTTCAGCTGTAAACCTAATCATTCAGCAATCAAGATTGGCCGATGGATCGAGAAAAGTGACCAGCATCACCGAAGTCATTGGTATGCAGGGGGATGTAGTCACTATGCAGGAAATCTTTGCCTTTAAAAAAACAGGAATGGATAAAGATCGCAAAGTTATTGGAAAGTTTGTAGCAACAGGTTTCATCCCCAAATTTATCGACGATTTGGAACAGCAGGGCATCAAAATTCCAAGAGGAATTTTTTCAGTGGCATAACTATGTTAACAATAACTCTCAAATTTCTATCAATTGGTTGGGTGGGTGGGGCTCTATTAGTTGGACTTTTATTAAATGGCGAGCAGCTCTATGGTTGGGTGGGTTTTAAAAAGAGATCCGAACAAGAGGAGATGGCAAGACTCCTAGATCTCATGTTTATTGTCATAGCTCCAGAACGGTTAAAACTTTTCTATCTGCTTTATCTTTTAGGACTGTTTGGCCTAGCTATTCTTTTCTTCGCCCCTTCTGTGGGCGGCAGCGTATTCTTCGGTTTTCTTTTCGTCACATTGGGATGGACTTTGCCAAGACGAACCTTAACTATCATGCATAGACGAAGAATTAAAAAGTTCGTTATCCAGATGGTAGATGGACTTTCTCTGATGTCGAACGGTTTGCGTTCAGGACTTAACGTTCCTCAAGCTCTTCAAATTGTAACGGAAGAGTTACCTAACCCTATTTCTCAAGAGTTTGGTCTTGTTCTTTCACAAAACAAGTTAGGTGTAACTCTTGAAGACGCGATGTCAAATCTGTCTATTCGAATGCCAGCAGATGACATCGAAATGTTTACAACCAGCGTAAATATTTTAAAGGAAACCGGGGGAAACCTAGCAGAAACCTTTGATACTATCTCAGTCACTATCCGAGAAAGAATCAAGGTCGAGTCAAAAATTTCAGCGATGGTTTCTCAAGGAGTGCTGCAGGGAGTTATCGTGGTGCTAATGCCCTTTGCTCTAGCCGCCGTACTCTACGCAGTTGATCCGGAAAGAATTTCTCCCATGTTCACTACAATTCCTGGATGGGCTCTTCTTCTAGTTATGATGACTCTGCAATTTCTTGGCGGCTTTGCAATTTGGAAAATTGTTCAAATTAAAGTCTAACCGCATCAAAACTTCCTTTTTCAACTCGGTGCGCTTAATAATTTTAAGAATATTTGAAGCTCAATACCCCAGTACGGGGTTAACGGGTTAGTGCTATAATATTTGAAATGAAAAACTCAAATAAAAAACACATTGGCCTAGGTCTGTTTTTTCTTTTTTTCATCTCCTTTAAATCCCAAGCTGTCATTATTAACCGAATTAATGGGGGAATGAATGCTGTCTACATAGATTTTAGCATCTCTAGCTCTGCAGTCCCCCTTGAAGTCGTAAGAACTTACAACAGCATTACAGCTATTAACGAGGCCACAGGTTGGTCAGGAATTTTTGGTTGGGGATGGACATCTCCTTTTGAAACCACACTCACTACTACAGCAGAACGTAATGTTATTTTAAGAGATGGGGGAACAGGGAATACCATTTACTTCAAACCCGAAAAAGAGGATCCCGCAACTCGAGAGCTGTTTTTTGAGGCTATTAAAAAAGCTTATTTTGAACTCAAAAAAGGAAGACGATTATCAAACGAAGAATTAAAACCACTTCAGTTGCCAGAAAAAATTATCCGACAATTAAAAACCAGTGCCCCTTTCAGAGCTGAAATGGCTGCTAAATATCAGATCTCAGTCTCTATACCCAAAGGCGAGGTTCTAACCTCAAATGAATATGGTTTACAAACTTTAATACTTAAGAATAACCAATGGGTACGCGAAAAAGAAGGGCTCATCCAAGTTTTCAACAAAGAAGGTCGACTCATAAAACACGTCGATAAAAATAATATCAGCTTCAATTTTATTTATTCAAACAACCCAAAAACTCAACTCATCGAAGTTTACGAACAAAACAAATCTTCAAGTATTAAATTAAATTGGCGACAAGATAAAATCACCGAAATCATCGATAATCAGAATCGAAAAGCTAAGTACACCTACGATTCAAATGGCAATTTAACAACGGTAACCGATTCCAACGGGCAGGTTTTTAATTATAAATATGAAAATAAAAAATTCCCGCATTTGCTCACTTCAATTGTCTATATCAGCGAATCGAAAGGTAACAAGCTCAAAACTCGTGATTTCCGTTATGACGACAACGGTTTGGTGATCTATCACAAAGAAAAAGAGGGCTTGGAAATCACCTATTCTTACGGAAGAAATCCAAGCGATCCCGAAAATAACTTCACTACTAAAGTTACTCAAAAAAGCAACATGGGCAGCGTAGAGGAAATGGATGAGTTTTTTATCAAGAGCCGAACAGACGGATCAAAATATCTGTATAAGCAAGAAACTAAAGGTTCCGAAGGAAATACAATCACAGTCTTTACACCCTGCTGTGGAAAACCACAGCAAGTTATCAAAAATGGAGAGACTATTAATTACAAATACAATAATGAGGGTTTGCTCACCGAAAAGATCGGGAACCGAGAAAATTTACAACTCGAATATGACTCACAATGGAAAAAGATTTCTAAAGTAGTTCAAAATGGCCTCACCTCTTCATTTGAGTACGACAATCGAGGAAATTTGATAAAAGCTAGTAACAGTAACCGCCAGCAAGTCTCTCTCAAGTACGATCGTGTGGGCAAAATCACAGAAATGTTAGATGGTGAATCTAATTTAATTACCTTTAAATATGGCGCTATGGGTAAGCCAACCATTATCTCTCAAAAAGGGATAGGCATAGTAAAAATTCAATACGACAAAGAGGGAAGAATTATAAAAACTGAAACCTCAGGTCCAGATGGATTTACTAGAAAGCCTACCCAAAACAACTCCCAGGAGATCACAAAAAAGGTAATGAAAAGCTTTCAAAATCTGCTAAATATAATTCGCCCCGCGGGCATCAACTTAAATGGATAAACTTATGAAAAAACCAGATCTAAATGAAATTCTAAAAAAAACAAAAGAGCTAAAATCAAAAGCTTCACAACTCACTCAAGAGGTCGGCAAAGCTGCCTCTGTAGTTAAGGGTGCTGTTTCTGTGGGAATTTCAAGCTCCAAGGTTGCAGTTGAAAAGGCCAAGGGGATCATGACTCCCGAACGCATTTCACAGGGGTTAGAGGCCACCTCTAAAGGGATAGAGATAGCAGCTAAAAGCACTAAAACATTAGCAAATTCAATGGATAAGGCATCTAAAGAGGTTCGTAAATTGGGCCTTAAAATCAAAAAGACCCCCTAGCCTCAATCTCATCTTTCTTTCTTGTCTACTGTTGTAATGACAAACCTAGTTCTTTACGCTATCACTGCGCCCTAAAACTATAACGATATTAATATGATGAATGACATAAAAGACCTCCCTTTAGGCATCAGTGGCTTTAAATTTTCAGACCTCTACAGTTCGTTAAGATTAAAAGATCTCCATCATGAATTTTGGAAATATTGTGACGAAATGGCCCCTGAGACCGTTCGTAAGTTTCGGGCTCTAGATGTTAACACCCCTACCCCTGAAGAGGGCAACACCCTTATCGAGACCGCAAAGATTGTGGGTGAGTTTATTGGCAAACTTTTTAACATCACTAACCACACTGCTTTAGCGAAATCGGCCACGAGAGAACTTCAACCCACATTTAAATTTAAAAAAGATTTTTTAAACATCAAAGTATTCAAAAGATTCTCTGAATCCCCCTGTTCTCAGGAAGAATGGAAATCGCTAGATAGCCTAATCAAAAAGGTAATCGTCCAAGCTCCTCAGCAGACCGCCAAAGAGGAAGAGGTCCAGTTGGCCGAAATTGTTCTGTTTCTGTTGGATACTGAAAAACAATTAAAGGTCGGCCCCCTAGGAGCCTTGGAACAGAATCGCCTTCAAAGCCTTTTACTTCATTTCCCTGGTTCTAATGCCAATGAAAAAGTCATATCTGCTCTTAAAGCATTCGAGGATTGGTGTGTCCAGGTCTGGATAGGTCCAGAGCGAAGAAAAAAAGTAGCCGACTGGGGCTCTTTTGTTAGAGCTGAAAAACTAGATTTCGACCACCTGGTCAAAACTATTCAGCCCAAACCCGAACTTCCCGAGATGGTCTATGGTCCCGAAGAACATTTACGTCATCGTATCGGATTCAAACTCACCGATTCAAGAATGACCACAAAAGAGTACCTACGTGAAGTGGATTACTGCATCTATTGTCACGAAAGAAAAAAAGATTCCTGTGCTAAGGGATTCGAGGAAAAAACGGGCGATTATAAAAAGAATCCCCTTGGAATTCCTCTTACAGGATGCCCTTTAGGTGAACGAATTTCTGAAATGCACGTTCTTCGACGAGACGGAGAACTCATTGGCGCCCTTTCCATGATTATGCTCGATAATCCCATGTGCCCTGGAACTGGCCATAGAATCTGTAACGATTGTATGAAGGGCTGTATCTTTCAAAAACAGGATCCTGTGAATATCCCCCAAACAGAAACAGGAACCTTAAATGATGTTTTAAATCTT
This sequence comes from Bdellovibrionales bacterium, assembly GCA_005776395.1. GTDB lineage: Bacteria > Bdellovibrionota > FAC87 > UBA2466 > UBA2466 > UBA2466. Next base: position 21,352 of record SXPJ01000020.1, read on the forward strand.
CCTTATGGATTTGAAATCTACAGCCTTTTAACTCGATGGAATCCTCTCGATCGTAAACGTCCTTACGCCCTACCCTATAACGGTAAAAATATTCTTGTCGTGGGTCTTGGCCCTGCAGGGTACACAGCGGCTCACTATTTTGCCAATGAAGGATTTGGTGTGGTAGGTATTGATGCTCTAAAACTTGAACCCGTGGATCCCTCTCTTACGGGCAAGGGAAAAGCCTTTCCTAAACCCATACAAAATTTTTCAGAGCTAAAAAAAGATTTAGATGAAAGATTCTTGATGGGATTCGGAGGAGTATCTGAATACGGTATTACCGTACGTTGGGACAAAAACTTCTTATCCGTTATCTATCTTAGTCTGCTACGACGAAAAAGCGTTAGATTCTATGGGGGAGTTCGTTTTGGTGGAACGATTAACCTTAAAGATGCTTGGGAACTCGGTTTCCACCATGTCGCACTCGCCACTGGAGCGGGTCGTCCCACAATTATCGACATGAAAAATAATCTAATTCGCGGAATTAGAAAGGCTTCAGACTTCCTAATGGCTCTTCAATTAACTGGAGCTTTTAAAAAGCCTTCGATGGCCAATTTACAAGTTCGCTTACCTGCTCTTGTCATCGGTGGGGGATTAACCGCTATTGATACCGCGACTGAACTCCTAGCCTACTATCCGCTTCAGGTAGAAAAAGCTCTCGAGCGATTTGAAAGTATCGCTCGAACAATGGGAGAAGAGGCTGCTTGGACCATGTGCTCTCCCGAAGAGAAAGAAATTTTAACAACCTTTATCCAACACGGAAAAGCAGTTCGTGAAGAACGCGCTATAGCTAAAAAAGAAAAACGACAACCCAACTTTATAAAACTCTGCCGCGAATGGGGTGGGGTCAGTGTGGCTTACCGTAAAAAACTCACCGATTCACCTGCCTATCGACTCAACCACGAAGAGGTAGAAAAGGCCCTTGAAGAGGGAATTGGATTTATCGAAAACATGACTCCTATAGAGGCGATTAAAGATAGGTATGGGGCTGTTGAGGCCTTAATCTTTAAAAGAGCCACGGGTGAAACTATTACTCTACCTGCTAAGTCGGTGATGGTCGCGGCAGGAACCAGTCCCAATACCATTTATGAGAGAGAATTTCCCGGAAGCTTCAAAATGGATGATCGAGGAAATTTCTTTAAAAAATATCGGGCAGAAAAATCGGCAGATCAATGGAATCTCGTTGAAGCCAATAAAGAGGATAAAAAAGCATTCCTATTATCCTATGAAAAAGAGGGAAAGTTTGTCTCTTTCTATGGAGATAATCATCCCGATTACGCGGGTAATGTTGTAAAGGCTATGGCTTCATCAAAGCATGGGACTCAAGAGGTCGCAAAACTTTTTGCCACCGACATTCTACTAGCTGATAAAAGCCCCACCGATAGCACCCGCTTTGATAACTTAATTAAGCATCTCGATGAAGCTTTGATTCCAAGAGTGGTTAAAGTTGTCCGCTTAACGGAAACTATCGTTGAGGTTATTGTGAAAGGCCACTACGCAGCCACTCGTTTTGAACCTGGCCAATTTTATCGATTCCAAAATTATGAGACTTCAGCTCACATGATTGACGGTTCAAGACTCACCATGGAAGGGCTAGCTCTAACGGGTGCTTGGGTAGATAAAGAGAAAGATCTCTTAAGCATGATCGTGCTTGAGATGGGGGGAAGCTCTAAACTCTGCTCTATCTTAAAACCGGGCGAACCTGTCATCGTGATGGGCCCCACTGGAACCCCTAGTGAAATAGCAGAAAACGAAACTGTGTTACTTGCAGGAGGTGGCTTAGGAAATGCGGTGCTGCTCAGTATCTCCAGAGCTTTAAAGGCAAGAAATTGCAAAGTCCTTTACTTTGCAGGCTACAAAAAGAGTTCCGATCTATTCAAGCAACATGAAATTGAAGAGGCCACAGATCAAATGATCTGGGCGACCGACTCAGGTGAAGCTATTAAGACAAACCGTCCCCAAGATCGATCTTTCGTAGGTAACATTGTTAAAGCAATGGAGGCTTACAGTAAAGGCGAGTTATGGGGAGCTCCAATATTCCCACTTAATACCGTCGATAGAATATTTGCTATTGGTTCTGATCGCATGATGGCTGCTGTAGGAGCCGCTCGACATGGAGTCTTAAAACCCTATTTCAAAGAAAATCACATAGCTATTGCTTCAGTGAATTCACCTATGCAATGCATGATGAAAGAGGTCTGCGCTCAGTGTTTACAGCGACATGTAGATCCTGTGACGGGTAAAGAGAGCTTTGTCTTCTCCTGCTTCAACCAAGATCAAGAGATTGATAAAGTAGATTTTTTTAATCTCAATGATCGGCTCAAAACTAATGGTCTTTTAGAGAAGCTGGCAGATAAATATTTAGATGGTTTACTTAAAAAGGGATCGCTAGAAAAGATCTAATTTAAAGGCCTAGGGCAGAGAATTCTGCCCTCTTCACATCCACAGTAAATTTTGGAATATCCAGCATCTTCACAAGCCTTAGCAAACGCTGAGTCGACGTCAGAAGGTCTCATACCACAAAGTCCATTCGGGTTCTTAGTACGAATTTCGATCTCTTTTTCACATGCAGACAGAGCACCCTTAACATCATAACCAGTGTACTGCGCTCGCAAATCATTTACATCGAAAGAGATGCTGCATGCCGATAGGATGACAAGAAAAAGAAACAGGACAGTTATCGAATATAGTTTCATGCCATTATAATAGGCAAATAACTAGACCCAGGTTGTATAACCCAAAGATATTGTATAAAGCTTAGTCAACCCATCGGCTCTTTCTTTTATTTGTAGGTCCCCGCCTAGTGGATATCTGATTCCGGCATTGCGGCAACGGGCACACCGGGTTGTGGTCAGGGCACCCGGCAATTGCGCAAGAGGGTCCAAAATATCTCGTTCCTTTTCCGTTAAATTCATCAGGTTCAAGTTGAATAATGGCTTGTACCTCTCTGTGACTCCCAAAAGCGATTTGGAAAAACCTTCGCCTATCTGCGGGAGTGCTCGGCCCCAACGACTTCAGCCAAGTTCACTGCTCGTTGCAATTGCCCCTTTAACGGCCCTGGGATTTTCTTACTCCGTACCAAGCGATAAAATTGAACGGCCAATTCGTAACATTGAAGATTCATCCTCTTTTCCTCCAAAAAATTAGTTTCCTCCCTTGGTGAAAACTAATTTTTTGGAGGAAAAGAGAATGAATAATTTTAGAACTTATGAATTGGCCAGAACTAATAATTTTAGAACTTATGAATTGGCCGTTCAATTTTATCGCCTGGTTTCGAAATTTAAAGTGCCCTGTCATCTGAAGGGGCAATTGCAAC
>SXPJ01000002.1 GCA_005776395.1 Bdellovibrionales bacterium
AGGTTTCATACTCTCCAGGTGATCCAGACTGCAGCAGTAAAATAATATTTCCAAACTGTTCTTCAATGGCAAAAAAATGCAATCCTGCTACAAATAAGGAATTCTACTTTTGTATGGAGAACAATCAACTGGAAAAATGGAGGTGCACTAATATGGGATCTGTGCTTTTGGACACTTGTTTGCGGTACGGTTCGTGGGCATTGTGCATGGAGGAGAGGAGCGGTAAGTACTGGGAGTTTGTACGTGAACCCTCATTTTAATCGTTAATTTCGTTATTCAAAAAAAATCAGAACAGTTTAAATGTAAAACTGTTCTGACTTGTAAATTGAAATAAAGGTATACTGTTCCACTTCTTTTTTTATCGACGACTGCGACGATGCTTTCTGTTTTTTCGCTTATGACGTCGGCGAGCAGGCTCTCTTTTTTTAACCTCTTTTCCTGCTCCGCTGTCTGTAGTCACTGCAGAGGTAGTAGGAGCTCCTTGAGTCATGTTTTCTGCTGGAACTGCTGGGGCGCTGGGCTCACCCACTGGGGTAGGCATCCCTTCGTTAGCAAAGAGTGATACGTTCGACATGAACACGATGGCCATGACGAACGTCATAAATTTAGCTATCATTTTAATTCTCCTTAGTTAGGCAAATAGGTGTGATTAAAATACTTCACTGATCTTAAGGGAGCTCGGTTGCTAAGTCCAGTGTGCTGTTTGGAACGTACTGGCAAACAAGCTTGGGAAATCTAAAAGACTCGACTTAAAGTGAAGTCTACAAGGGTGGAAAGAAGATGACGCAAGTCATTGTTGCCGAAAAGATTAAGTGAACTAAGACATTCTGATTTTGTAGCCAAAAGAAAAGATTCAAATTGTTTCTGCTGGGAGTTTTTGTGGAAATTTATTAGTAATCTTTCTAGTGTTTGAGGGGAAACATTTCCATTAGAAAAATCTTTAAGCAGATCTGCTTTTAGGTCAGATTCATTTTGAATAAGTTTCCAGGCTGTCCAGTTTATTTCTCCTGAAGTTATGGTAGAAGAATTACAACCTTACTTTGATATTGAGTGTAAAAAAGCTCTTATCGGAGGGGGGTTAGTAACTTTAATCATAGCTAAGAAAAGATGACTAACAAAGTTAAAATGGCTGAAGAGGAAGTGGCTTTCTCTGAAATTATAGGAGATCTAGTTGAACAGTGGGGGTTTAACCGTCATTTAGGCCGAATTTGGTCGATTCTTTTTTTAAGACAAAAACCTCTAAGCCCTTCAGATATTCAAGAGGGGTTATCTTTGAGTGCAGGCAGTGTGAGCAGCGGTTTAAGTGAGTTGCAGACCTGGGGAGTGGTAAAGAGAATTCGAATGGCTGGAGATAGAAATTTTTATTACGAGCCTGAGACTCGAATTTGGAAATCGGTTTCAAATGTTTTAAGAACCCGTGAAATTAGAATACTTGAAGAGGCCCATGGGGGTTTAAATGCTTTAGTCGAGCGATTGCAGAGTCGAAACAAAGAGGAAAATGTAGATTTTCAAGTTAAGCGAATCAAACAGATTCGAGAGGCGATGGAGACTGCCCATCTATTATTCAGCACTTTGGTTAATGGGAGTTCGTTATCTCTCCCCAAAGTGGGGCGTCTTTTTGATAAATTTCGCTCTTTTTAACCCTGCAGACTCTGGGCTCTGAACTCTTTTCTTTTCCTCTTAGAGTATGGTACCTCTCAATCATGGTCATTAAGAGTTTAGTTACCGGTGGAGCAGGATTTGTGGGTTCTAATCTTGCCTTAGCATTGGAAAAGTTGGGCCATCAAGTTGTTGTAACTGATAATTTTCAGTCGGCCGACATGAAAAACTTAGAGGGTTTTCAAGGAGAGGTAGTCTCCTGGGACGTCTCTTTGCCCCATTCTTTTAGCCAGAAGTTCGATATTGTTTTTCATCAAGCAGCTATTACCGACCCTAGATATCCCAATGATGAAGAAACCTATTCTAAAAATGTTGAAGGCTTTAAACGCATGATCGAACTTGCGGATCGTGATGGAGCTAAACTTGTCTACGCTTCGACAGCCGGTCTTTATGGTAATGGATCGGTTCCAATGAAAGAGAGTCAAGAGAAACAAATTCTTACAGTTTATGGTCGATCCAAATTAAAAATGGATGAGATAGCAGAGAGTCTGTTTTCTAAGCGGCACATTGTGGGGCTTAGATATTTTAATGTGTTTGGCCCCAGAGAAGCTCACAAAGGAAGACCGGCATCCATGATCTATCATCTTTATCATCAGATGAAATTAGGGAAGCGCCCCCGTATTTTCAACTGGGGTGAACAAATCAGAGATTTTATCTATGTGAAAGATATCGTGACGGCAAATTTAAGAGCCGTAGAGGCCGTGTCGGGAGTTTACAATGTGGCTACGGGAGTGGGGACTTCATTTAATGAGCTGGTTAAAGTGTTAAATGAAGTGATGAAGACTCAACTTGAACCTGAATACTTTCCCATGCCGTATGATGCTAAAACTTATCAGAGCAATACTCAGGGCGATACCCATTGGGCAGAAGAAAAAATGGGTTTTAAAGCTCAGTGGGAATTAAAAAAAGCCATTCAAGATTATCTTAAATGGCTTCAAGAAAACGAATAATTATTGTTTAGTTTTCAATTGGGCTTCATTAGCTTTGATGAAAGCCTTAATATCGTCTGCCATTGCCAATAATTTTTCCCACTGTTCTTTATAAAGGGTCACTGGAAAACGGCCTAGACCGTAAACAGAAACTCCACCTTTTTCACTGACACGCAAAGAAAGCCCTTTAGCCTGACCACCTTTAAGTGCTGCGTTTTCGGCTTTAAGTCTTTCCAACTCTTTCATCATTTCATCTTGGCTCATAACAATCTCCCTTTAAAATCAATAAGAGTTTCTACTTGAGTTTGTGGTAAACGAAAAGAAAAAGTTGAAAACTAGTTTCGAGAGAGAGTTGTTTTTGCAGTTAAACCATTACCTTCTTGCCAGCATAATATTTCAGATGAATTTTCTAAGTCAGCAAACGACAGGGCCCAGCGGCCCTCTTTCTCAGCTACGGTGGTATATTTTCGGTTACCATTTGTCAGCGTAACGTACACCTTGCCAGATTGGAATCCAGAGACCATTCCTGATACGGTGCTTAATTTTTGAAGTGTATTATTGTGTTTGATTTCACACTGGGGTTCGGCTGCCTTTAGAGAGGGGAGAAATAGGAATAAAAATAGAGAGGTAAGAAATTTCATGGTGTGATTCCCTGTTTAGAGTTTTGATGACGCGCGTTGTAGAAAGAATGACTTGAGCGGCAGTAAGTCTTTTAAGTTTAGCTAAAATAAAGAGGGGCCGCAATAGTTGTGATAAAATCGCGGGATGTTAAAACAATACGTACATCTCATCTGTATTCTTACTATTTTATTATGGGCTGTTTTTCAAAGGGCCGCCCAAGGGATCACTTCAGTGGGTATTGAACCTATTATAGGTTACGAGAGAGTTCAGATGTGGGTTCCTACCCTTCATACCAAGGACAGATTGGTCTACGGGGCTAGAGCGACCTATGGATTTTCATTTTTTTCGGCCGAGGCTGAGTATCTCCATGCATATTCGACAGAGAGTTTTCCCACTCAAAACCTAGTTACTAAAGATACGGCCGATAAAATTAAATTAGGGATTCGGTCGGGAGTTGATCTTTTGGGGCTTCTTAATTTTTATGGCCGTTTGGGAGGTCAGGCAACTCAGAACCAGCATGAAGAGACCAATGCGGGGATCACAAGTATTACAAAAGAGGCTGTAAAGTATTATCCTTACGCCGGTGCAGGTCTGCGATTGCGATTAGGTAGAAATTTGAAGGTCACAGGAGATCTTACAACGGTATTTTATGATTTTCCTGATATGAACAAAAATGAGTATCAGGCTACTGCTGGATTTGTAATACAGGTTCCCTAAAATCTATGACTTTATTCAGTAAAAAAAATGTCCTTATTACTGGAGCCTCTTCAGGGATTGGTGAGGCTTTAGCGTATGAGTTTGCTGCTTTAGGGGCCAATCTAATTCTTTTGGCACGAAGAGGTGAACGGTTAGACTTGATTAAGGATCAAATTAATCGAAAATATCCAGATCAAAAGATTATCGCATATCGAGTTGATGTCTGTTTAGACAAGCCCCTTAAGCAGGCTATTGAGGAATCGATTGAGGTTCTAGGACCCCTGGATGTTGTCGTCGCTAATGCAGGGTTTAGTGTCGCGGGGAATGTTTTAGATCTTTCATTAGAAGATTATCGCCGTCAGTTTGAAACCAATCTTTTTGGGGTTTTAAGAACGGTGAAAGAAAGCGTGCCATCTCTTAAAACGACTCAGGGTAGATTAGCTGTGGTGGGAAGTGTTAATGGTTATGTGGCTCTTCCTGGAATTTCTGCCTATGCCATGAGTAAATTCAGTATCCGAGCTCTTTGCGATTCGTTGCATCATGAACTTTTGCCACTTGGAATATCTGTGACCCACATTGTTCCTGGGTTTGTGGTTTCCGAAATTCGACGAGTGAATAATCGGGGAGAGTTAAGAGACCTGGCTCAAGATCCCATTCCGTTATGGCTTCAAATGGAAGCTTCGGTTGCAGCTAGAAAAATAGCAAAGGCGATTTATCAACGACAACGAGAGAGGGTTGTGACGGGACATGGCTGGTGGATTGTAAGGCTATACCGACTTTTTCCTGGGCTTATTTTTCTTTTGGTGAGAGCTTTTAAAATTAAAGCTCGCTCAGAACCTAGCCTTTAGTTTCGAATTTACTTAAAAAATACTTGTAAAATATAAATTTGGTGCGGTATTTTTATCACCTTACTTTAATTGGGAAAATGTTCCTTAGAAAAGTAAGAATCGATTCAACTTAATTAAGGAGACACTATGAAAAACGTAATCATCGCTCTATTAGTTGCAGTTTTCGGAGCAACATCAATCTATGCTAACGAGCCTACAGCTCCTGCTGCTGAGCCTACAGCTCCTACAGCTGAAGCTGTTCCTGCTCTTGAGCATACAGATGCGCACAAAGCTGAGCACAAAGCTCCAAAGAAAGCTAAAAAAGCTAAGAAAGCTAAGAAAGCAGCAGAAGAACACACTGCTCCTGCAACTGAAGCTCCAGCTGCTGAAACAGCTCCAGCTCCAACTGCACACTAATTGTAAAATTAGTAACTGTTTTAAAGAGGACCGAAGTCGAAAGACTTGGTCCTTTTTTTCTTTAGTAAGACTAAAAATGGCTCAATTTCTTATTCTTAGGGATTTATTCAGAAGCTTGCTTTTGAATTTTCTATAAGAATCAAAACTAAATTATTAAGGTTTTTAATGTGTTGAATTCCATTATTTGTTTATTAAGGGTTTTTACTCTGACTGCGAGCCATGCTCGAAAAATCAGGAAGGCTAAGGCTCAAAATATTTCTAACGCAAAATCAGTTATCACTCAGATTAAAAAAGACTGGGCAAAATCCTCACTTGATAATTTAAGAGTGGAATTAAGGATTTCGGGAGCTCCAGTTTCTGAAGAACCTATGCTATTTGTAGGTAATCATCTTAGTTATTTGGATATTCCTGTTATCATGGCAACGGCTCCCGTCTCTTTTGTGGCGAAAGTTGAATTAAGTAGCTGGCCAGTGATTGGAGACGCTTGCCGGTCTGTGGGGACGGTATTTGTGAAACGAGAGTCGATAGAGTCTAGAAAAATAGCGGTTAAAAAAATTGGGGATGCCTGTTTGGAAAATCAACAGAGCATATGTTTATTTCCTTCGGGGACGACCACAGTTTTAGAGGAGAAACCATGGCGAAGAGGGGCTTTTGAAATTGCAAAAATTCATCAGCTTAAAATTCAACCGTTTCGTATTAATTATTTTCCAAGAGAAATTGCTGCCTTTGTGGGGAATGATGCCTTTATTCCTCATCTTTGGAGACTTCTTAAAAACTCACCAATAAAAGCGGAAATAGAATTTCATGAGCCTATTGAAGTGAAAAACTCAGAAGAGGCTTCCGGTTTTTGGCAATTATGGAGCCAGGAGATATTGAAAAGAAATTAGAAAATCAGAGAAAATCCAACAGACCAAACATTTGGAGTGGTGAACTGCAATAGGGCGTTTGAGTAGTCTGATAACCAATAATTAAAGGCAAACAGGGGTTCTACTTTGGATAGTTTTGTGTGGTAGTTGAGTTGTAAGTGAAGATTTATTTGAGGCGAGATACTGAAATTGGATGAACCCACCAGGATAAAATCCCCATTGCTAAGTTGACTGGCATTTGGCGTATTGACGTTAAATTCGATGTTGAAAAAGCGATCTGGAATATAACCGATTCCAAGATCCAATTGAGGGGAGTTGTTTATACTTCGCAGAACAGCTCCATAGGATAGCCCTTCCCTGACATCAGTATAAAGATAAGCCAGGTCAAAATTTCCAAGACTATTAGAGGTTAAATCTTTATTGCGATAACTTAAGCCATATTGGTGAAGATCATTTTTGAAACCCAAACCCACAAAACCCCCATTGGTAGTTTTGAGTTCTCCCATAGATCCAAAGTATCCAAATCCAAAACCAAATGTTTTCGATGAGGTTGCAATTCCGGTATACAGATTCTGTGGGTCAGTTCCACGTTTTGGGGAGTAGGCCAATTGAAGTGCAGTTAAAGAGTCTGGGTTGGATAGGGCAGCAGGGTTAATACAGGCCGCAGAAGGAAAGGGGGCAAAAAGAATCCCCACTGGGCTTAAAAAGGTTCCATTAACAGGAATGGAATTGGATTGCACTCCTACAGGCTTAGCAAATGAAAGAGAAGGCAGAGAAAATAACAGAAAAATACCGAGCCAATTTCTTATAAGTTTTTGGCAAACTTTTACAGTCTGAGACATGTTTTAATCATACTCCATTAACTTGTAGTCAGAAAGTTCATGTCTCAGTATTATAAATTTAAGTCAAACTCCTGTAAGTGAGAGGACTATTGAGCATGGCTACAATTAATAAAATCTCTACAAGCTTTAGGAAGCTCAGCGTTGTTGTTTTTTTATTAACTCTACTAAGCGGCTTAGCCTACCCTGTTTCTCCAAATGACGTTAAAAACTTTTCAAGAGTCCAGGGTAATCATGCACCCTATTTTATCATTAATAAAAGTGAGCCCAGTTTTTTTGTGATGAGCATGATGCAGAGCGGATTATTGCCAGAGAAATCTCAGCAAATTGATGAGTTTAAAAAAAAGATGCTCGATAATACTTTTGAGTTTGAAGATATGAGGCAAGTAAGTGGGCTATATCATGAGCGTTCAGATACCTATTTTATTTCTGAAGGGCATCATCGATTGGCTGCTGCCTTAGAAATTGCTAAAGAGCAGGGAGATTGGTCTTTTTTTAAGAAGCTGATTCAAAAAGGCTATTGGAGTAAGACCGATACAGTTCCTTCTAATAGATATAAATTAAGCATGAGAACGAATTGGGGAAATTTTCTCAGTTGTCGAGTCCTTCTGGGTCGCTTAGTTCCATCGAGAGGAAATTTGTTTAGTAGGTAACTTTAGTTCTCTAATCCATTGCATTTTAAATCTCCTTATTTTTAATAACGGGATGAAAGTTGATGGGTAATCCACATCTCTAGATGGCTGAAGTAAGCTTTCCTATCCTCTTCTAACTCATTGTGAAGTTCATGCTTACATTGTGGAGCAATATAGAGCTCTTTACTTTTTGATGAGAGAGATCTCATGATTTCATAACTTCCTTCTACTTTGATAATAGGATCAGCCGAGCCGTGAGCAATGAGAGTTGGGATATGAATCTTTTTGGCAATATCCAATAATTGGGGGAGGGTTTTTAGAATTTCATCACCTTGCTTTAAAGTGTTGAAGTGAAAACATAAGGGATCCTTTTCATATTCTTCTACGACTTTAGGATCTCGAGAAACTCCCTGAGAGGCGGTGCTTTTGGGAAGTCTAAGATTTGGAATCACTTTAACTAAGGCTTGACCCACTTTAACTTTAATTGGAGAGATTCCACTTCCAACTAGATAGGCTGGAGAACTTAGAATAAGTCCCTTGAGAAGTGACTGATAAGAGGCTGTAAAATGGGTTGCAATAGCTCCCCCGAGACTGTGGCCTAAAATAAATAGGGGGCGTTTCGGTAAGTCCCTTTGAATCCAATTAAATACAGTAACAGTATCGTCGACATAATCCTGAAATTTTTCAATCCATTGGCGTCTTCCACCACTTTTTCCGGATCCTCGTAAGTCAAAGCGAATTACCTCGATTTGATTCTGATTTAACCATTCAATGGTGTTGATATGGCGTCCACTATGTTCGCTTAAACCATGAATAATTAGGACTCGAGCCCTAGGATTCGAGATAGTATGATTCCAAACTGCTAGCGATTCTAAAGTAATGGTTTCCATTTTGTTGAATAGTCGATTTACTGAGCTTTTGTTTTGGAATTTTCTTCTATAGAGATAGAAATGGGCTCTTGCTCTTTAATTGACTCGTCTTCTTTTTCTTCGGATTTATGTTTCTCTTGCGGAAATTTAGAGCCACTAGGAAAAATATAGTATCGAATGGTTCCAGAAAACTTTTTACCTTTGGACTCTTCACCGTTGTGAGTCACTAAGGCTCCGCTGGAATTCCCAAGGACCAACTTAATCTTTTCTTTGGCTTGAAAACTGATTTTAGCTCCCGCCTCAAGATAGGATTCTTTGGGAGGTTCCTCATCGATGACTGTTTTCATCCAGGTTCGATATTTACTTTGAACTTCGATCTCATGCCCTGAGATAGGAGCTGTCTCTTTTTGAGTGGCCTCGGGTTTGGAGAGGTCTGTCTTTGCAGTTTCAACTGGCGGAGTTGTAATTTCAGATTGAGAAAGTGCAATGGGGGCTGAAGGTTGTGAAGTTGGAGCCTGAGGAACCGATTGTAAAGAAACAGTAGGTACCATTGCTGAAGGTGGCTGAGGTGCCCCATCGACCGATTTAGTTGGATTAGCAGATGCGCTTACAGGAGCTGAAGGCTGTGTCTCAGTGGGGACTGGAGTCGGAGAGGTCAGGGCTACGGTCGGTGGATTTCCTGTATCAACCACAGGCCCACTTACAGTCGGAGTTATCATTTCAGGTATTGGACTTGTTTGAGCGACAGGAGTGGAATCGGTTTCTAGGGGCGTTTCCTTATTTCCATTTCTCGCAATCACAATACCAAGAATGACTAGAAAAAGAACGACTAGAAGACCCGCTCTTACTTGGGTTGTTTTATTTAAACTTATCTGTTTCAGTTTGTTCGATATGTTTTTTTCCGTAGAAGGAATTTCAACTGAGGGAGATTTTGGCCTTGTAACAGAAGCACTTGCCTCTAAATTCTCTTCAGCGATATTCTCGGGTGAGGTCTGAGATTGGCTAAAAAGCTTAAGTGTTTCTTTATTATCTAAGCCTAAATATCGAGCGTAAGCCGAAATAAATCCCCTGACAAAAGGCTCTTGAGGAAGCTCTTTCCATCTATCCTTTTCCATTAAATTCAAGTTTTGAATGTGAATTTTAGTGCTGGAAGCGATCTCTTCAAGGCGGACTCCTCGTTTTTCTCGCTCCGATTTTAGATAGTGACCAAAGGGTTGCATATTTAGGTAAGCCGATCTGTTTTATTTTATCACTACAAGATTAATTTAAATATTTTAAAACTTCCTGAGAACGTTCAACGTAAGGCCCATCTTTGTAACGTTCAATTAGTTTTTCCAATTGATTTTTTGCAAGCCCTTTTTGACCCGATTTCATCAGTGCGAGTCCCAATTTGTATTGGCTCTCTTGATAAAGAGGACAGGTAATAGCAGCTTTTTTAAAAAAATCGGTCGCCTTATCGAAGCTTTTTTCCCTAGCATATACATCCCCCATATTTTTGTTGGCTAAGCAGAACTGAGGAGTGATGTCTAAAGCCTTTTGGTGATAAATTTTAGCTTTACTGTTGTTGCCTAATTTAAAGTGTGCGTAGCCCATATTAGTTAACGCATTTTCTGGGGTTGAGTAGGTGTCACTTGTTAGGGCCTTCTCAAAATAGGGGATAGCCTCTTTGTGTTTTTCCTGTTTGTTCATCAAAACGCCCATATTGTTCTGAACCTCTGGAAAGTGGGGTTGAAGCTGGAGAGCTTTTTTAAAGGCCTCTTCGCTTTTCGAATAGCGCTTAGTCTCCATATAAATAATTCCCAAATGGTTGTACGCAGCAGGAAATTCGGGCTGGAACTTTAGAGCCTGATGAATGGCATCGGTGGCTTTACTATATTCTTTTTGGGTGAATTGATCGGCAGCTAATTGCATGTAAATTTTAGCTTTTTCTTGGTCTTGATTCTGATCTAATAATAGATGAGCGCAACCCGTAAGGTTTAGAAGAGGAAGTAGAACTCCTAGAACAGAAACCCGGATGATTATGCGATGCGATACAACTTTCGTTTTATTCAAAGAAAATAGTCCCACTTTTTCCTCCTAATTTATCTTTAAGTTTCAGTATATCCGACCCTAATCCCCCTGCAAACAGGACTTTCTAAAGAAGAAGCATCGTTTTATGAGGGGGCTCATCCCTTAAGACCTAAACCCCAAGTTTTTAGACCTAAAAACATCCTGATAAGACCCTAACTTTAGTTGACTTATAAAAGGGGCTCTCTTTTAATGGCCCACGCCCATTGGACGAGGCAAAAAACAGTACTAATTTTGAGAGGTAAGCTAACTTGAAGTCATTGAAAAGAAATTTAAGTTTTATCCTTTTTTTAACCCCATTTATTTTGAATTTAGGGTGCACCAAGTCGCGAATGGATGCAACCCCTTCTGTCCAGAAAAAGATTAAACTGGGATTTATTTTGGCAACGATGAACGAGGAGCGTTACACCAAAGACAAAAATTACTTCACCGATTTTGCAACGGCCCAGGGGGCAGATGTTGAATTTGCCTCTTGTGATGGCAAAGTGGATCTTCAGACCGCTAAAGTTGAAACAATGTTGTCAAAGAAAGTGGACGTAATTGTGATTCAGCCCGTCAATGGCGAAGCCGCAAGTTCAATAGTGGCTCTGGCTAAAAAAGACAATGTTCCCGTAGTGGCTTACGATCGAATCATTAAAAATGCTGATCTCGATGTTTATGTAACGCAAAATAGTTTTCAAGTAGGGGTCTTGCAAGCTCAAGCTGCAGTTGAAGCGACTCAAGGTAAAGGTAATTATATTATTCTCATGGGAGAAGCGGGGCACTCAGTGGCCGATGAGATTACTCGTGGTGTGATATCGATTTTAGACAGATATCCTCAAATTAAAGTCGTTGTGAAACAGAATCATCCTAACTGGTCTTCTGCTCTAGCTCTTGCCACTGTCGAAAACGCGCTCACAAAGAATAAGAATAATATTCAAGCTATTCTAGCTAATAACGACGGTATGGCTCTTGGAGCTGTGCAAGCTCTTAATGAGCAAAAACTTACTGGAAAGGTTTTTGTAGCCGGAGCTGATGCTGACTTAACTGCCATCAAAGATATTCTGAAAGGTAAACAATCGATGACAGTTCTTAAGGGGATTAAACCTTTAGCTGAAGAGGCCGTGAAAGCGGCAATCGCTCTTGCAAAAAAAGAACCTCTTAAATTTGACGAGAAGAAAAATAACGGAATGAAAGAGGTTCCTGTAATCAATACTCCTGTTTCTAAGGTCACTAAAGATAATGTGCAAACGGAAGTCATTGAGACCGGTTTCCACAGCCAAGAGGTCGTGTTCGGTGACACTAAAGGGTGAGAGAGATATGAACTCTCCTCTTCTTTCTGTTTCTAATGTTAGAAAGTCGTTTGATGGAATTTTTGCGCTTAGAGAGGTTAATTTCAAAATCTTTGAAGGGGAGTGTATAGCGCTTGTTGGGGAAAATGGGGCTGGAAAATCCACCCTGATGAAGATTTTAAGTGGAGTTTGGCCTGTTGGGAAGTACGATGGCGAGGTTCACTTTAACGGTAAAAAACTAAGCCTGAAGTCACCTGTTGAAGGAAGAAAAAGCGGTATTTCAATTATTCACCAGGAGCTTTGTCTTTTTCCAAAACTTACAGTAGCGGAAAATCTTTTTCTGACAGAGTCTTATCCTTACGATGGAACCCCATCTAATAAGCTTTTTGAGAGAGTTCGCTGGAATGCTATTTACGAGAGAGCTCAAACTTTGATGAATGATCTGGGCTTTGATGTGGAGGCTAGAGCTATCGTCGAGGATTTAAGTGTTGCTAAAAGGCAGTTGGTCGAAATTGCGAGAGCTTTTCATCATAAAGCTAGACTTTTAATTTTAGATGAACCCACTTCAGCCCTTTCTCAAATCGAAGTTGAGCATCTGTTCCAGGTCATTAAACGTATGAAAAGGAAAATGACCTTTATCTATATCTCTCACAAGTTGGACGAAGTATTTGAACTAGCGGATAGAATTATTATTTTAAGAGATGGCCAAACCGTGAAAAGTCTTAACAAGGCCGAGACTAATGCTGCCGAGGTTATTCGAGAAATGGTAGGGCGATCTATCAAGCTTACTGAGCGTACTGAAAAAGTTATTGAGGGTGAACCGGTTATCTCAGTTAAGAATCTCTCTCATCAACTTGAGAACAACGGTAAACAGATTCTTAGTGAGATCTCATTTGAAGTAAAACCTGGAGAGATCTTTGGCATTTCAGGTCTTATGGGGTCTGGCCGGAGTGAGCTTTTA
The DNA here is from genome assembly GCA_005776395.1 of Bdellovibrionales bacterium. Classification (GTDB taxonomy): domain Bacteria; phylum Bdellovibrionota; class FAC87; order UBA2466; family UBA2466; genus UBA2466. The sequence continues at coordinate 12,655 of SXPJ01000002.1, forward strand.
CGATCTATTCTTGGAGTTCAAGCGGGTATCCGAAGCGGAACTATTTCCTTTCAAGGTAAAAATGTCGATTGGCAGAGTTTAAGCGATGCCATGGCAGATAAAGTAGCTTTTGTTCCAGAGGACAGAAAAAAAGAGGGGCTGTTCTTAGAACACGGAATTGATTTCAATCTTACGATTTCCACCCTTAAAGAAAACGTGATTCAGGGAGGAATATTAGATCTCTCTTCAGAAAAAGAGCGGGTGGTTCGTTTAATCCAGCAATTGGGAGTGAAATGCTCTGATCCTAAAAGTGCAGTTAAAGTTTTAAGTGGTGGAAACCAACAAAAGGTTCTTCTAGGAAAAGTTGTAGCATTGTCGCCGAAGGTCTTAATGCTTGATGAACCTACCCGTGGAGTGGATGTGGGGGCTAAAGAAGAGATTTACGAAATCATTAGACAATTAGCAGCTCAGGGAATGGCAGTGATTTTAGTCTCATCGGAGTTACCAGAACTACTAGCCCTAAGCGATCGAATTTTAGTTTTGCGTGAAGGAAAAGCGATGGGTGAGTTGGTAAATTATAAACTTACTCAGGAAAAGATAATGTCTTTGGCAGCGGGGGAGAATAATGGAAGCTGTTCTTGAGAAAATTACCATGAAAAATAAAACTTCAAAAATTGATTGGCGAAGTTATCAACGGGAGATCATTCCCATTGCCGTCATTATTCTTTGTGCTTTGGTGTTTGATGCCTGGAGCGGCGGCGCTTTTATTACGCCTAGAAATTTAAGTAACTTGTCTCGCCAAGTTTGTGTGAACTTAACTTTGGCTATTGGAATGACTTTGATCATTTTAACTTCTGGAATTGATCTCTCCGTAGGGAGTGTTCTAGCTCTTTCTGGAATGACAGCTGCTATTTCACAAGTTCATTGGCAGTGGTCTCAAATGGGGGTTACTGGAGCCGTGTTCTCTTTTGCCTTAGCTATTGCGGTGGGCGGTCTTTCGGGGGCCACAACAGGACTTGCGGTAAGTCGTCTCAAGATTACCCCCTTTATTGTAAGCTTAGGAATGATGGTGATAGCTCGTGGGCTCACTCTCATTATCTCATCTGCTCAAGCAGTGGCTCCACTGGGTGAGACTTTAGGACGGCTCAGTTCCGATTATCTTTCGCCTGAATCAAGTTTGTTTCTCTTATCGGTAACTGCGGTAGGTGTTGTAACTATTCTTATTAGGCAGTGGATAAAGAAGACAGCTCCGGTATTTGAAATCACAAAGACTCTATTTGCGACATTAGCCCTTTGCGGTGGTGGAATTTATATTTTCTGCAACTACCGTGGAATCCCCTACATGGTATTTATTTCTGTTCTGTGTGCTTTGAGCGGAATTTTTATTTTGAAATACACTCGATTGGGGCGGTTTATTTACGCTATTGGAGGAAATCGAGAAGCTGCTGAGTTGTCGGGAGTTCCTGTCGCTAAAACTTTAGGGCTTACTTATTTTATGATGGGTTGTCTTGCTGGACTCGCGGGAGTCATGGATTCGGCTCGTGTGAATGGAGCGGTTCCTTCTGCCGGGGAACTGGGTGAATTGGATGCGATTGCTGCAGTTGTTATCGGCGGAACAAGCCTTATGGGAGGAGTGGGAACCATCGGAGGAACGGTCCTTGGGGTTCTTATCATGGGAATTCTTAATAACGGCATGAGCTTAGTGGGCGTGAGTGAACACTATCAAAAGGTCTTTAAAGGAATTGTGATTATTCTCGCTGTGTATTTAGATTTACGTTCTAAGAAAAAATAGTGAAGGCATCGCGGGTTATCAGTAAGCTCGGCTGCGTTACGAAGCCCGAACTCGAGACTATGAGGAGTCGATCCAGTGAGGCCGAAATTAGCAGACGGATCGATCGAATCTTAGAAGATTTTCGGAGTCGCTTAGAAGTATCGATGGCGGACTTTCAGACAGCCTTAATCCGACAAGTTCACGAGAGTGAGAGAGTTACTCGAATGGCCACACTGTTAGCAAGGACTGAAGCACACTTGCCAAGAGACATAAAACAAAAGACGAGGGAGGCGACGGCAAATTTTAATGCTGCTTTAGATCACCTGAACGATCTCAAGCGAAGACAAGCTGATATGGTAAAGATGAACGAGGGGCTGGAACGTTTTAATAGAGTTTTGATCTCGAGATCCAATCTTTTTGACGGTGTTTTAAAAGCCGCAGGACTCGTTAAAAAAGGCGAAATCATAGATGAGAATAAGATGAAATATACCAAGTTCCAAGACACCTCGAACGGAATAACATATTTAATTAACATTGACGGCGGCACGATCAGGGTTAGTGATAATTCTTTGAATACGGGGCATCTCCGGCTTGAACCTACGAGAGAAATTCCAACACAATTAATAACGAGGGCTGCCGCGGTCCCAGTCACTTTGGAAACGGTGAGCTTGAGACCAGAGTGAACAATCAAAATAGCTTGTATGTCAGACCGGAACTAATTTTCGATACGCTGAGCGAAAGAGCCCGTCAGTATACGCTATCAGTGAACTCACATTACGTTGCCGACGTGGCAAAGACTGTTTCCCAGTCCTATTGGAACAGGTTCTTGATTTTAATTTCCTCGCGCAACACTTCGGGGTTCCTGCTTTGGCTGCCCCGCAAAGGATCAACTATCAGGAACTCAGTAGAGTCTCGCCTTGACGCTTGCGCGGGATATCCCAGAATAGCGTAATATTTTCTATGTTCAAGCGGGTGCGTTCTTAGGTGCGTAATAAGTTTTGTATATGGTTAGTGGAATAGGGCGGTTGGTCGCACCTGCAATTTGATCGATTTTTCCTGGGGTTTCGCGTCCTTTATCGTTCCCGGCTACGAAAAGCTAACTAAATTATGTTTAAAAATCCATTTTTGATTTGAGCTGATTTTTAAGTAAATGATGTATTGTATAGGGGTAACGTCTTGAGCTAGCTCTCAAAGTTTTGAACTGAAATGCTGTAAACCAAATTTTAAAACAGGGTATTTTAGGTTGGTTTCATCACTGCTGGCACACAGTCAAGTGATCACAAAACTTATTTTCCAGGTGGGGTATATGCAAGTTCAAGATCGAAATCAAGATCAATTTTTTGATTTTAAAACCATCTTATTATCAACACTAATCTTAGTCTTGGGTCATAGTGGATTTGCTGAAACAATGATCTCTGTAGAAGTGATTGGGCTTAATACAGTTCAGAACATGAATGACTTTCCTTTAAAGGTTAAAATCAATGATAGCAATGAAAAACGCATTCTAATAAACGGAATTGTGACCCTGGTAACAAGTAGCCCAATTATGGGGAATTATAGAGTTACTATTTCGGGACAACCCACACGTCAATTTTGTACCATTTCAAACGGCTCGGGAAATATAAGTGTAACAAATCCCCAATTAACAAACCCCACCATTAGGTGCCAACAAGCAACAGCAGCTCCCCAATTTATTAAAGTGAATGTAACAGGGCTTCTTATGCATCAAGAGATAGGGAGAGCCCCGTTAAAGGTTGCAATCAACGGTGTAGATGAACTCTCTATAATAGAAAATGGGATTCAGCAATTCACAACACCTTTTTCAAATGGTCAAACTTATAACATTGTTATGACAGCACAACCTTACGGACACACTTGTACCATTTCAAATCCTTCGGGAACCGTAACCGCGGCTCAAGTGATCGCACCTGTAAGTTGTACGCCGAATTCTTATAATGTGGGAGGTAATGTCACGGGTCTGACAGGCACGTTAATCATACAAAATGGACCTC
>SXPJ01000021.1 GCA_005776395.1 Bdellovibrionales bacterium
CGATAAAGTATGGGGATTTACTGTTTTGAGTTTAGGTGACGCTTTGTTTGCCAAAATATCCCAAGAATTTAAATGGCCTGTAAGGCAAACAAGACCAAAAAAACTCTCAAAAAACACAGTATAGAGGGCCAGGTATATAAAATTACCCCAATAGCACACCGAGACTTTGTGAAAAGATTTTTCTAGTGCTCCTCAATTAGCCTCAAAATTTACTCACCGAAAACGGCTGTCCTATTTTTTATTCAATACTTTCAAAAACTTATAACCACCCAGATAGACACGTTGCGGCATTTCTGATAAAAACTATTCCTCATGCGTACGTTACTATTGACCCCTCCTATGACCCAGATCAATACCCCCTACCCTGCCACGGCCTATTTAACCGGTTTTTTGCGCTCCCAGGGGTTCGAGGCGATTCAGGCAGATCCGGCATTAGAACTGGTTCTAAAACTTTTAAACAAAACAGGCTTAGAGACGATTTCACAAGAGCTAAAAACAAACAAAGTCATAGCCCCTTCTCTTAAACATTTTTTAAAGTTTAAAGAGAATTATATTTCGACGATCGATAGCGTTATTAGATTCTTACAAAACCAAGATCCTACATTAGCTTACAGAATTGTGACCCATAATTATCTTCCAGAGGGGCCAAGATTTAAAACTTTAGAGAGTCTCAATATCTCTAGAAGCGATGGGCTCCAATGGGCTTTTGGAGCCCTGGGTCTTCAGGATAGAGCCCGTCATTTAGCAAGCCTCTACATCGATGATCTTGCTGACATGATTCGAGATGGAATTGATAATCGATTTGAGTTTTCTAGATACGGGGAAAAACTTGCTTCAAGCGCCCCTTCTTTTGAACCGATTTTAAAAGCCTTAAATGCAGCTCCCACCTTAATCGATCGTTACCTCGATGAAATTAGTGAATCGTACGTCAAACAATATCATCCCGATATTTTAGCGCTCACAGTTCCCTTCCCAGGAAATGTCTATGGGGCTTTTCGTATCGCAAAAAAATTCAAAGAATTATCCCCATCAACTCGAATTATCTTAGGTGGAGGTTATGTCAACACTGAGCTTAGAGAACTAAAAGAGCCTCGAGTATTTGAGTTTATTGACTACATCACACTAGATGATGGCGAGAAACCTTTTCTTACCCTTTTAGAAAACCTCTCTCAGCCCAAAAAAGCGGCCAAATACTTGCGTACCTTTATCCGAGAAAACAATAAGGTTGTTTTTAAAAATGATACTTCACTTCACGATATTCCCTTCAAAGATTCAGGAGTTCCAACTTACGACGGACTTCCCTTAGACAGATATCTTTCTCTTTGTGAGCTTTTAAATCCAATGCATAGGTTGTGGTCTGACGGTAGGTGGAACAAACTCACCTTAGCTCATGGCTGTTACTGGAAAAAGTGTAGCTTCTGCGACACCAGCCTAGATTATATTGGCAGATATGAAACTGCTCAGGCCTCTCTTTTAGTTGATAGAATTGAGCAGTTGGTTAAAGAAACTGGGCAAACAGGTTTTCATTTTGTAGATGAAGCTGCCCCCCCTAAAACTCTCGCAGCCCTCGCAAAAGAACTTATTAAACGACAACTTAATATCTCCTGGTGGACCAATATCCGTTTTGAAAAAAGTTTCTCTCTAGAACTTACTCAGCTATTAGCTCAGAGTGGTTGTATTGCTATCAGTGGGGGACTTGAAGTAGCCTCAAACAGATTATTAGGACTCATGGAAAAAGGGGTTACTGTCGAACAGGTTGCAAAAGTTACACACAACTTCACTCAGAGTGGAATCATGGTTCATGCCTATTTAATGTATGGATTTCCAACTCAGACCCTTCATGAAACGATAGATTCTTTAGAACGAGTAAGACAACTTTTCGAAGCAGGTTGCATTCAATCAGGTTTTTGGCACCGATTCTCTGCTACAATTCATAGTCCTATTGGAAAGAATCCTTCACATTATGGAATAGAAATTAAATATCCCTCCTCTACGTTTGCAAAAAATGACCTGGAGTTCTCTGATTCCAAGGGGATTGATCCCGAACCCTTAAGTGCCGGCTTAAAAAAAGCTATTTACAATTACATGCATGGTCTGGGGCTAGAGGAAGATGTGCGAACTTGGTTCGACTTCGAAGTTCCAAAAACTAAAGTCAAACGTAACTTTATTCGCGAGGCACTTATTACGGTTTGAGTTATCTTCTGTTCACCCTCCAAAATCGACAACTTTATTTAGTGCCGCTCCATTGAGAGAGCGAACATGAACTAAGTAGTCCCCCTTTAATTTAGGATCTAAAACAACAGTTTTTAAAAACTCAATCTTCTCATCTTTACACTCACTCATCTGTTCTTTAAAAATTGTAATAGGCTGAACCACTATCGTATTTTCATTTTGGCTGACTCGAATCTCTTTAAATTCAGTACAGCCATTAGAAAAACTTCCGGAAAGCACAACTTTATTTCGCTGAGGATCCTCTTCTGAATTGGGGCCCGAAGCCTGAACAATATTCACATCACTCACAGGAGCATAAAGAAACTCATCCTGTTCAATGGTTCGAGCTAAACTAACCTCTATCGTGCCCAAGCTTCTACCCAAACGCCCCTCCACAATCTGATAGGTTCCAGGCTGTTCAATAACTCCCAAGGTCACCACTTTAGAGTAAGGCATAATCATCATTAGACAGAAGCCCATATAAACATAGGCCTGTTGCTTAACGACGATAGTTTTTGTTTCTAAATCCACCTTAACTTCAGGAGCAACAACTTTAAAGCAACTGTTTCTAAGTTCTCCACCCACAGCAAATTGAATACGATCATTAGTATCAAACCCTGCTGGAACAAACACTTTCGAAAGGGGAACCTCCACTAATACTGGATTAATAGTAGCCCCCAAGCTATGTTTTGAAGCCAACACTAAAACGATCACCCCTAAAAGAACTCGATAAATCATTTCACCTCCCAAAAAACTTACTGTTTGCCAATTACAAAGTATAAAAACTGCAAAGCCTGTTCCATTCAGACTTAACTGCTGAAACGGTCGATTTTTCATTTGAAACCTAAGAAACCTGCCGACGCAGAAAGAATTAAGAGGAAATCTGCCTTTTGTGTGCGCCAAAAATGAGACTATTTTTTACAGTTCTTTGTTTCAGTTGAGGCTTTCTGCATTGCCAACTGAACGGCAGATCTTCTTTGACTGGGACAAAATCCTGGACGAACGCTATTGAAGGGAAATCCACGACAAATAGAGGGACGATTCTCATAGATAGTACAAAGTCGGTTAGAATCCAGAAAAACACAGTCCCCATTTTCCAGCTGTTTTAATCTGAAAAGTCGAGTCCGAGAATTAAACGACCTGATAATTCCCGATCGAATGAGTCTTTGAGCTATTCTCTTCAAAGGGCCATTGACCTGGTGGGACTCAATAAACCCCATATGGAAAAGCTCTTCTGAGGTCACCTGAACAGGCATGGTACAACATCCTGCCCAACACCCCTTACACATCGAAGGTTTAAACTTGACCCAACGACTTGGCTTTGCAATTTGTACCTTTTTCATCTTATAAAGAGTCCCTATGAAACTTAAAATTAACAACCTATTCCCTACCTTGATTGGTACCGGATCGCTATCAAAATTCCACACCCTAAATGCACGCCTGATGAAAGATATTTTAAATATCTTCCAACAGGACAAAATGGGGCAGAAATGGTCCAAAGAGAACTATATCGGGGGGTACACCTCTTATGGTTCGATATCGGATCTACATTTTCGTTATCCCTCTTTTTCGACCTTTGAAGAGGAGCTAAAGCCCCATGCAGAGGCCTTTAAAAAGGCCCAAGGATGGAATCTAAAAGATCTTGAACTTCGAATGACCCACCTCTGGGTTAATATTATGCATGAACACACTTATCATGCGCTTCATCTTCATCCTCATTCGGTTATCAGTGGAACCTATTATGTGCAAACTCCCCCTCAAAGCGTTCCTTTAAAAATAGAGGATCCGAGAATGAGTTTTTATATGAATGCTCCGCTTAGAGAAAACCCTACTAAAGCCTCAGATAAACTTTACTATGAGGTTCAAGCCAAGGCCGGAGACTTTGTACTATTTGAAAGCTGGGTCCGGCATGAAGTTCCACCTAATCAATCAAAAAAAGCTAGAATTTCTCTTAGCTTTAACTACAGCTTAGAAAGTGAAGATTAAAATCCTATCGCCATGAAGAAAAACCCCTTTCATGTAGCTATCGTAGGTTCAGGACCCGCCGCTTTGATGGCCGCTGACATCATAAGTGCCTCGGGCTTTGATGTTTCGATCTTCGAAAAGAGAAATTCTCTAGGCCGAAAACTTTTAATTGCAGGTAGTTCAGGCCTTAACGTGACTTACGATATGCCCTTAAAAGATTTTCACAAAAAATACTCTGGAGATGAATTATTCTGGAAAAATATTCTATCCAAATTTACCCCAGATGACTGGCTTAAATTTATCCATCAATTAGGAATCAAAACTTTCAAAGGAACTAGTCATCGATATTTTGTAGAGGAGATGAAAGCCTCTCGATTATTAACTCACTGGAAAGAAAGACTAACCCAACAAAATGTAAAATACTTTTTCAATAAATGCTGCATTGATTTTCAGAAAAACCCAAATGGAGAAATCACTCTATTTTTTGACGATGGAACTCAGTTTGCTTTCATGGCTGTAGTCTTTTGTCTAGGTGGAGCGAGCTGGGAACTAGTCCACGAGCCGGTCCAATGGCCCAAGATGTTTATTCAAAAAAAATTAGAATTGACCCCCTTTAGCCCTTCCAATGTAGGATTTTCAGTGGATTTTAGTCCGGAATTCTTAAAAGAGGCAGAAGGGCTCCCCCTTAAAAATGTTGTTTTAAAATCATCCAAAGGCTCTTTACAGGGAGATTTAGTGGTCACCTCTTACGGTCTTGAAGGAACCCCTATTTATGCCATAGGGGCCAAAGAAACTGTCTATCTTGATCTTAAGCCTGATCTTTCTGAAGAGCAGATTATAAAAAAGCTAACTAAAACAAAAGAAAACTTAAATCCTATTAGACGAATAAAAAAGCATCTCAAACTAAGCCCCGCATCATTAGCTCTCCTGTTTCATCAAAGCTTAGAAATCGACCCTAAGGACTTAAATCAGTGGGTTCACAGAATTAAAAATTTTCCGATTCAGTTTCATGAAAGACAAGGTTTGCAATGGGCTATTTCATCAGCTGGAGGAATCAAACTTAGTGAGATTAACTTTGATCTAGAGTTAAAAAAGTTTCCAGGTGTTTTTGTTGCCGGGGAGATGCTGGATTGGGACACAGTCACAGGAGGGTTTTTAATTCAAGCTTGCGTCTCCCAAGGTTTCTGCTCGGGACAGGGTGTTTTAACCTACTTGAAAAATTTAAGGCAAAAACCAAAATGAAAAGGCGGCAATCAAAGTCGGAATAAGTCCCGCCCACAATAACATTAATGGACTGATCCCCTCTTTTCCAAAAGACTCTTTAAGAATAGAAAAGCCCGCAGGATTAGGAGCGTTCGCGATAATTGTGAGACCGCCCCCCGTCACAGCGCCTGAAACTAAAGCGTATTTCATAGATTCACTTAAGTCGGTAACCTGTGAACCTAAATAGGTCACTGCTGCATTATCCATAACTGCAGTCAGAGCAGTACTTCCTAAAAATAGTGGAAAGGCGGTTAAATTATTTAGCAACGGCTTTAGCCACCATGTCTGCATCTCTCCAAAAACTACCAATCCCGCCAAAAAAAATGCCACCAAAAGACTAGCTTTTAATTGTATAGGATCCTGAAATTCTTTGGATATATGAGCCACACCCAGAAAAAAGAGAAACAAGGCCATAAAAAGAACAGGATGGTGAGCCGAAGCCACAATAGCTGCCACAAAAATCAAATGAATTGCAATAAGCCACAAGGGAACACCTGTTTCAACTTCACTTTTCTCTTCAAGCCTTTTCAATTCCTTAGAGAACAGTGCGACGCCAAGAGATGAATTAAAAATCACTGCTAAAATCGCCTTCCAACCAAAATGACTCATCATAAAAGAGCAATCCCACCCCCACTTGTCTGCCACCATTAAAACAGGGGGGGCCGCATAATGAGTTAAAACTCCGCCGATAGAAACATTAACAAATAAAATTCCCAAGGTGGCATACTTAAACTTTTCAGAAATATCTCTTCGATAAAATTCATCCAATAAAACCAAGGCCGTAACTGTCATGGCTGCAGGTTCAGTAATAAAACTTCCTAATAAAGGACCTAAGATCAAAGTGACCCAATATTTTGCAACTTTGGAGTTAATAGGAATGGGTCTCGCGATTCGAATAATAACGAACTTAGCCAATTGAATCAGGGGTCGAGTAGCAGCGACTGTCATAATGACAAAAATAAAAAGAGGTTCTCTGAAATTTAACGACTCTAAGTAATGGATAGCTTCTGAGTAACTTTCTGAAAACGAAAAATAAAAAAACCAAACTCCCGCCCAAAACCCAAAGACAATTTCCACTTCACCTAAAAGGTGAAATAGATTTTCTAAAACCGACCCTTCAGGAAACTTTCTAGCCAATGATTGGAATCTTTTAATCGCAAATGTGTGAAGGACAGCAATAGCAAAAAATAAAGTTCCCATGATTTCCAAATTGTATCACCTTGTACACTTCGTGAACATTCTCCCCTTTTCTTACATTTCAAAAAATGGATAAGAAATTCAACTCTCTAGACAACACCCTATACAAACTTAAGACAGCTCCTTTTTTTATTAAAAAGAGGGGTATGACAAGTCATTGAAATTAACTACTTTTTTACCGCCAAGATCTGGTTCGTCTGTTGCATTTTGTGAGAGGGTATTCGCAATTTATTATGATTTTACAATACCCACAAATACGCCAATTTAAATCCTTAAAGTTGGCTCTAGTCCTTACGGGGCTACTCATTACTAGCCAACCTACTGAAGCCGCTCTCTTAAATTCCTGTGTCCGCACCTTAACCCAACTCGTGTTACCTTATGCAGTCCAATATCACACAGGTAAAACAATTCGTCCTAAAATCATCGATGATCCCACCTCCCTCTTACTTGGGGAGCGAATCGGCTTAGGAGATCGAGGAGGCGTATATAGAATTAGTAAGTCCTCTACTCTCCCTGGCATTCCACTGACTACGGTAAGTCTGGTTGCTAAAATTCCTCATACAGTGCGTTTTTTAGGGAAAGATGCCCCTCACCCTCAAGCTGAATTGGAAATGAAAAGAGAAATTCATACCTATGATTTACTGAAATCAAACTGGGATAAAATAGAGAAGGATCCTCAGTTCCCAAAAGATGCCGCCTGGAAATCTGGAGTCATCCCCACAATCCCCATCTTAAAAAGTTTCGAAAGCAAACAGGGAACGATCCTCATAAAACCTGAAATTCAGGGAGAATCTTTAAAAACACTCAACGAACAATATAGAGGACAACTCCCCATTGAAATGGCGAGTTCATTAAGAGAAATTTACTCAACAATTAAGGCAATTTCGGCTCAGGTGAAAACCCCTATTCAAGATGCAGAGGGAAACTGGAGTGAAGGGCGTCCATTTTACACCGATATTAATCCAGCCAATTTAGTTTGGGTTTCCAATCCCGCTCAAATGAATCTACTAGGGCTTAAAAGGCCAAGTTTCGTGTTTTATGAAATAACTCCGCTGATTAACCGAATGCCTCAATATCTGCCTTTGCCAAAGTTAGCGCCTAGCTGAAAGCAGGTGAGACAACTGGCGCTCATAACGTCCCCAAGTCATCATTTTAGCCTCTTGGATGGATTGGTAGCGAAGAGTTTGAAGAAGCTCTGATGAATGCAATAAAGCTTCAAGCTTAGCTTTAATTTGTTCAGCGGAGCGAGGCTCTATCCGCCATTCTGTTTTATTCAAAAATGTAAAATCGGCTGAACCACAATGAGTTGTCGTAATTGGAACTAATCCACTCGCCATAGCTTGAATTAAAGTTTGGCCAAAGCCATCCTCTAAGGTAGGAAATACAAAAACATGATGTTTTCTAATTTCATTCGCTAGTTCTGACTGTGGCATGGCCTGTTGATAGTTAAAATGCGAGTACTTAGATAAAACTCTCCTAAACTCTGGTTCAATAGATCCAATAAGATTTAACTCAATCTGCTTAGGAGAAAAGTCCTTAGTGGCCTCTAAAAGATATTGAACCCCTTTTCTAAAACTTAGAATGCCGAAATAGATAACTCTTAAGGGAGAAGGCTCTAATAAAATTTCCAAAGGTTGAAACCTCTCCAGATCAACCCCCAGTGGAAGCACATCAATTTTCTCCTGTTTTATTCCTGCTTCAACAAAAGTTTTTTTGGCAAAATCGGACAACACCCAGATCCGATCGGCCAATTCATATTCCTCGAGTTCTCTCTCTAAACAAAAATCCCGTTTTGGAAAAGCATGACCAAATTTTAGATACTCCTCAGTTAAAAGATCGTACTGAAACTTTATATGGGACGAATCCCTCATTAAAATATGAAAATGGCCGGGCCGACTTTTTAAGGTCTCCAAGGAAAATGAGGACCAGCCCACGAAAAAATCAGGTCGATATCTTGAAAGGCTCCTCGAAAGAAACCTTCCAAACTGTCTCATTTTTAGATGATCCCCCAGGGATTCAAATCCTAAATTTCTACTGGCTCTAAAAATCAATTCTGGCCAAATACAATTCTCAATATGCTCAGAAGGAATAGAAAATCTACTTCTGGGTAACGAAGTAAAAATCTGTGGTTCATAGCCCAAATTAACAAAAGACTGATACATAAAGTCGGAGTGAAATCTTCCCCCAACTCCAATTCCCACGGTTTTCATGCTTTTTATTATAGCATTAACCCGTTAACCCAGTACCAGATCCGTGAGTTGATTTTAGGTAGCAAAGCGAGACGTGCCGACAACCGTTGTACTCTTGGTACTCATAGGAGGCGCAACAAAGCTTTGCTACAAAAGCAACCGCTCAGCGGGTGCGGGGTTAACTGGTTAGTGCTATATAGCCTACTCAAATTCACACCTAGGATAATTTCAGAGCCTCAAAAATTAAAAATCAGCAATTCTCGGTGAATAAATTTTGAGGCTAATTGAGGAGCGCTAAAAAAACCTTTTCGCAAAGTCTCGGTATGCCATTGAGGTAATTTTATGATGGTTCATTCAAGAATTTGGATATGAAGTGGGGCGTACAGCGACTTTCCTTAGAACTGATAGCCCCACTTCATATCCAAATTCTTGAATGACTCCGCTTTTTACCATGCGCTGTGGCTCACCGAGAACTGCTGATTAAAAAAGCTTTCTACAGACAAGTGCATCAATTTAGTGGAAAATAGGGGCCATGCCGTTATTACATCCTCATATTAATCCCGTTATTATTAGACTCGGGGGTCCATTTCAGATCACCTGGTATTCACTGCTCTATGTGGGGGGCTTTCTTCTAGCTCGAACCATTCTAAAAAGACTCTCTAGAGAGGAACGATTCCAATTCACCGCTCAGCAAATGGATGATTTCGGAATTTGGCTTCTAATTGGAGGGGTCGTTGGAGCTCGAATTGTCTACTGTGTCGTTTACGACTACAGCACGTTTATCGCTAACCCTCTATGGCTTTTTCAAACTTACAAAGGTGGCCTTTCCTTCCATGGAGGCCTTTTGGGAACAATTGCTGCGGCGATTATATTTTGTAAGAAAAATAAAATTCCATTTTGGAATCTAACAGATGCGATGGCTCTGGCCACACCCACTGGACTTGCCATGGGACGAATTGGAAACTTCATTAACGGTGAGCTCTATGGAAGAGAGACTCAAATGCCTTGGGGAATGATCTTTCCTGCAGGGGGCCCTATCGTTCGCCATCCCTCTCAAATTTATGAATTTCTTTTGGAGGGGATCGTACTTTTTGCAGTTCTCTGGTTCTTAAAAAATAGATTTAAAAAAGACGGTCAACTTTCTGTAGTCTTTCTCATTGGCTACACTTTCATACGATTTATTGTTGAGTTTTTTAGAGAGCCTGATGCCCATTTGGGTTACTTTTTTCTAGGACTAAGCATGGGGCAAATACTCTCTTTGTTACAGCTAATAGGGGGAATCATATTGGCCTGGATAATCTCAAAAGAAAGCTTCAAGCTACTTCACACAAGAAAAAAACAGTGAATGTAAATTAGATATAGTCCTGGGTTTCCATCACAGAACTAGCATTACGCTTAGAAATTTTACGGCCTAGTTTAGGGGCCCACTTATCAAACTGATAACGAATTTGAGTACGCTCATTTAGTAAAGTGTGGCTAATCTTTCTTTCAATTTTTCTTTTAGATTTGGATAGTTGAGAAATTAGTTTTTGAATATTGATTTGCATGAGTGAGTTCCCCCCATGCAACAGAGATGTAGTCTTGATCCTTTTCAAAGTTCGCTCGAGATCCTCATAAACGCTCACAAGCTCACCTAATCTCTTCCCGGGCTGAATCATCTTAAGATGTAATCGCGCAGGATTATTTTTAGGCTTAATCTGCTTTTTTGTCGTTACGCGTTTTTTCATTACCCCTCAAAAAGGATCTAGCATTGCCTTAAAAAAAGAGGTTGGCAAGTTTAGAAATCGCTAAAAACAGATTTTTGTGGCCTTCTTAAGAGCGCTAAAATAGCAGTTATTTTTTAATAATAACAATTACTTAAATTAAGCAACGGTAGTAGTAACGAATGAAAAGTTAGTGCTATGCCCACTAGATTAAACTTTAAAAGTTGGGGAAAATACTTTACCAGTAACTAAGAGATCAAACGCTATATGACTTTAAAATTAACCTTTGAGAAATCTCATCAAGTTCTTCAAGAGACCGGAGTAAGACACGCTCTTATCGGCGGATTTGCCTTGGCAGTTTTAGGTGTTCCAAGGGCTACTAACGATATCGATTATTTAATTGATGAATCGCAAAAAGAAACAGCCAAAAAAGCTCTTATCGAAGCTGGTTGGAAAATTGAAATGGAAACTGAAGAGGTGATTCACTTCAGAGGCTTGGGAAATTTAGATATTCTTCTCGCTCGAAGACCCCTTAGCCAAGCTATGTTAAAAAACTCCAAATCTTTACCTCCCCTAGGAATCCATTGTCTTTCAGCAGAGGCTATTATTGGACTTAAAATTCAGGCCTATAAAAATGACCCCTCTCGTGAGTTTCAAGATAAAGCGGATATTCAATCTCTAATCAATAAACACGAGGCCACCTTAGATTGGCAGGAGATTAAAACTTATGCAGATCTTTTTCAGGAAATGGCTTTTTTAGAAATTCTCAGGAAAAAATAATGACTCTCGAAGAATTTTTACAATTTCTGGATGAGTTTTGGGAATTATTTGGTCCAATCCACGAATCCCCACCCTCAGGTAATAAATTTAAAGATATTAAATTGTAGATAAATATTCTGGACCTAATTAGGATCGCTACCTGGATTAGAAAGCAGGAAGAAAGAAACTTAAGCCTGCGAAGACTGAAAAATTACTACGAGGCTTCTTAGCTGAGTAAACCTCTGCAAAGGTCACATAGTCACGTAGATCAATCACGAGCCCTAAAAAATCACTCGTGAATACTTTTAATCCAATACCAAAATCAAAAGCAGGTTCCATACCCGAGCGAACCGTTGATTCTACCAAAGAGATTCCGGTGGGATCACTAAGCTTAATTGTTTTGGTATTGGCAAAACCGGCCCCTAGAACTGCATAGATATCAAAATAGAGGACTTGATTACCAAAAAACCTAACCTTTCCATAAATCGGGGATATTAAAAAATTGGAGGTCGCTAAAAAACTAATTTGGCTGAATTGAACATTCGTTAAATGTTTTGTGGTAACCTTATCCTTGATATCCGCAGTAATTGAAGGCACCCCATACTGAATATCTGCAATCTCCCAACCAAAGTGATCACTGAAATGCCAAGTAGCCTTCCCGCCCACAAGAAGATGGTTAACCACCGAGTCGTAAGGCATCATTCCAGCTGTCGCACCTATTTCAAATTTATTTGTTTTATAAAAATACTTACTTCTAACCACAGCATTAATAGAACGCTCAAAACCACTTTGTTTCTCCGAAGATTTACTTTTAGCTGCCCAAAGAGTGGGTGCCGCCATAAAAATAATAGTGAGGACTAGAAGCTGTTTCATGATGTTCTCTGTAAGGTTTGGAATTTGATCTCTTTCATTGTCACACGGCTACCAAATTTGTTCAATGACTTGAAAAACATGATACACTACGCACTATGTCGTCAGGTTTGCTAAATGTCATTTTATTGGTCCCTGTTTTCTTGTTTTCACTTTGTTTCCATGAATTTGCTCACGCTTGGATGGCTGTTAAACGAGGAGATCCCACTCCGCAGCTTTTAGGCCGTCTCTCCATGCATCCGATGGTTCATGCCGATATTTTAGGAACGCTGATTTTACCCACGCTCGCCATTTATACCGGAGCCCCTTTTTTCGGGTGGGCTAAACCGGTTCCAGTTGATATCCGAAACCTCAAATATGGAAGAAAAGATTTCGCTTTAGTGGCTGTTGCAGGTCCTTTAGCCAATATACTTTTGGCTATTTTATCAACTGGGGTACTTTTTATTTTGGTAAGACTTCCACTGCAAAATCAAATCGTCGAAACAGTTCAAACATTTTCTTTAGTGAGCATTCAGGTAAATCTTATGCTCGCTTTCTTTAACCTTCTCCCCATTGCCCCCTTGGATGGATTTAATGTTATGCAAGGATTTGTTCCCAAGCGAATGGCCCTTCTCCTTGCAAAATCAGCCCAATTTTCAGGACTAATTCTCATCGCTCTTTTACTGACAGGCAGCCTAAAATACTTAGCAATTCCGGTACAAATCGCCTTTAGATTTTTAGTCAATTTTGTCGGGTAATCTAAAGTAGGTTAACAGGATCCACATCAACGGCCATCTGAACTGAACTCTTTTGCCGTTTTTCCCACTCGAACAACAACTTTAACATCCCCTGAATCTCTTTTACCGACTCACTTTTTGCAAGACATTGCCATCTATACATTTTTTTTACTTTAGAGATTGGGGCTTCAGTCGGCCCCAATATTTGACACTTAGGAAATCGTCGTGGAAGTTCCTGTTGAAGAAGTTGAACTACTTGATAAGCAAAGCTTTCCACTTTATGAGCATTCGAATGCTGAAATCTCAACATAACTGCACGATGAAAAGGTGGAAATTGAAATAGCTTTCTTGAGGAAATCTCATTTCGATAAAATTCCTCTTGATGATGTTGGCTAGCTGCAAGCAAAACAGGATGTTCAGGATTTAAAGTTTGAATTACCACTTCGCCTGGAATATCGGCTCTTCCTGCTCTTCCCGAGACCTGTGTAATGATTTGAAATGTTCTCTCATGGGCTCGAAAATCGGGTAAATTTAAACTCGCATCTGCCAATAAAACTCCAACCAATGCAATACCCGGAAAATCATGCCCCTTCGCTATCATCTGAGTGCCAATAACAATATCAACTTCACGCCTCTGAATTCGAACTAAAACCTTCTCGAGATCTTTTTTACCCTTAATCACTCCTCGGTCCATTCTGCAGATTCGCGCCTTAGGGAAAATAGAGATTAATGTCTTTTCAACCTGTTCAGTTCCGAGCCCCATAGTATCTAATCTTACTCCCGAACATGTTTCGCAGGTGTGCGGAACTTTTTTATGCACCCCGCAGTAGTGGCACTTTAGAATTGGAGGATTTTGATAGTAAGTTAAAGAAACGTCACAATTCTTACAACGCCAAGTATGACCACAATCACTGCAGAAAAGAAAATGAGCAAAACCCAGTCGATTTAAATAGAGCATGGCCTGCTGTCCCTGATCTAAAGTTTCGCCAATGGCATGAACAAGACCTCGACTTAACCAACTCACATTAGGCGCATACCATTGCCCTTTATCTTTAAGATCAATAAAGGAGGTTCTAGGCATGGCTCTCTTATTGACACGCTCAGAAAGTTTTAAATGAACATATTTTCCATTGAGAGCATTTTGATAGGTTTCAACTGACGGCGTTGCGGATCCCAAAACTACTTTTGCACCCAATAGTTTCGCTCGAACCACAGCTAAATCTCGCGCATTGTAACGTAAAGAATCTTCCTGCTTAAAAGAGGTTTCATGCTCCTCATCAACGACAATAACACCTAACTTTTTTAAAGGTGCAAACACTGCCGATCGAGCCCCAATCACGATCTGAGCTGTGCCCTGAGTAATAAGCTCCCATTGATGAACCCGTTCCTTCGGGGTTAAATCACTATGAAGAACTGCTATCTTATTAGGAAATCGCCCCGAAAAACGCTCAGTCAATTGAGGAGTCAGAGCTATTTCAGGGACTAAAATAATACCCGTTTTACCTTGATCAAGTATGGCAGACAAAACATTCATGTAGACTTCAGTTTTTCCGCTTCCAGTGACTCCATGAAGAAGAAAGGGTCTTGTTTCATCGGGATTAAGAATACTTTCCACAGCTGTTTGTTGACTTGAATTGAGCTCATGTTTAATTCCAGACTCAAAGACTTTTTCTTCAATACATTTTTCAATCTTTTTTGATTTTCTTTCCTTTTTGTTTGGACTCCAAAAAGATTTGGGGATCGCAGTTGCAATGACCTCTCCTAAAGGATGACAATAATAATCACTAACCCACTTGAGAAACTGATACATATTTTCATCAAAAACAGAATTCGCAACCAAAACTTCAGTTACCTTTTTCAGCTTTGAATTTTCAACCTCAGATTTTTCTGGAAACCCAATA
The DNA here is from genome assembly GCA_005776395.1 of Bdellovibrionales bacterium. Taxonomy (GTDB): domain Bacteria; phylum Bdellovibrionota; class FAC87; order UBA2466; family UBA2466; genus UBA2466. The sequence continues at coordinate 14,775 of SXPJ01000021.1, forward strand.
ACAAATCCATAAGTAGTACGACTTCCAAAAGGAACCGAAACTATACTCCCTATAGAAAGGGTTCGGCCCAACTCATCATCAATAAAGTAATGGAAAGAATTAGAAACTCTGACCGGAATGGCAACATCTATAATCATCTACTACTCAATAGTATTCTTAACGCCTCTTCGGCCACTGGAGCATTAACTAAGGATTTACTAGCCTTTTGCCATAATTGTCCCCAATCCGCAATCTGGCGTTTATTTAGAGGGCGAATGGCTACAAGCTCAGATTGAATAATATCTTTTCCATCTAGGTTAAGGGCAGATCTTCTAGAAAAAAAAGAATCTTTCAGATTTAATGTTAATTGATCAAAGTTCCAACTTAGATTTTTCCCCTCCTCTAACCATTCTATTTTTTTTACACCTAGTAGACCTTTATCTAGATAGATAGTTCTTTTTGAGTTTGGGTCTTGGGAGCCCACAATAGCAATAGTGGGTCCGATCGCTAGCAATACCAAAGAGATAGAATCATGGGCCAGATAATTTGATTTTACATCCCATGTTTGCGGATCGCCCTGAGGCTCAAATTCATCTTTAAACTGTTTTAACTGCTCCCATCGAAGAAATTTTTCATTAATTAAAGCATCTCGAAACTCAATTGCAGAACTTGAAATAAAGTTTTTCAAGAATAGGAGAGATCTAGAATTAATTCTTTTGTCATTCCCCACAAAATAGGTGCGTTTATCAAGAGATCCTGAAACCCATGTGCTAGCGAGTGCGGGTTTCCAAATAAATTTGATTCCTCGACGATCCGATAGAATTCGCTCCTCAATCTCAAGCCATTCTCCATTAGAATTTGCAACCTGATGAACAAAAATAAGCTCCAGCCCATCCCCAAATTTCCTTGAATCAAAAATCTCTTTTAAGACAGAGGAAACAGGTGGAATAAATGCATTGACTTTAAATACTAGGAGAAAAAAAACTATAAAAACATATCTCATAAAGACTTCATATATTCGCGCAGGCGTTGATTGAGTTCAGGTCTTTTTAGGGCCGCATCAATTTGAGCTTTCATATAAAACAACGGATTTCCAATATCATATCGACAGCCTTTAAGTAGAACTCCATGGAGTTTACCTGCCGCACAAAGCTTATCCATGGCATCAGTTAACTGAACCTCTCCTCCAACCCCTGGTTTAGTATCTTTTAAAGCATCAAAAAGAGTCGAGTCAAAAACATAACGTCCAATAATCGCATAATGGCTTGGGGCCACTTCAGGTTTCGGTTTTTCAACCGTTCTAAGAACTTGAAGAGGCGATTCCCCTAGCTGTTTACCCCCCAAATCTAAAATTCCATAGGAAGGGCTATCGACAATTGGAATCTCTACAACGCCCACCGTAGAGGTATTCATTTCAACTGCGGCATCCACCAATTTGCGCAAAGGGGCTTGCGTCTGATTAATATTGTCCCAAGGAGGAAAAATTTCATCTCCCAAACAGACTGCAAACTTTTCATTGCCGATCATGTGACGAGCACAGTAAACCGCATGGCCTAAACCCAGGGGCTCTTTTTGGCGAACCGACATAACTTCACAAAAAGTTCCAATATGCCGGACCTTATCGGCCAAAGCCTCTTTCCCCCTTTTTCTCAACCAATTTTCAAGATTGGGGGATAGATCAAAGTAATCTTCTAAAGCCTGTTTTCCTTTACTGGTAACAAAAATGACCTGCTCGATGCCGGCCGCTAGAACCTCCTCCGCAATGAAGTGAATCGTAGGGGTATCAATGATGGGGAGTAATTCCTTAGGAACCTCTTTAGTAAAGGGAAGCCCCCGGGTGCCTAAGCCAGCTACAGGAATAACTACTTTTTTGACCGATGAATTCATAAAACTTTTCCTTTGAAAAATATAGTTTTGCTTTACGGCCCTAATAAGTCAAAGCGCTAAATCGATTGTGTTTTTTTATCTCTCCTAGCTTAAAAAGTGTCATTTTTTTACAACAACCAAATCGCACATAGCGCATTATGTCGTGCGTAAAATAGGGCCTTTAAGCTATTGACGACCTCTGGTATGAGTATTGCTGTCAAATCCCAAGGGGTTTATGGAACCAGCTTTTTTTACATCCACTGAAGGCTATCGCGTGCAAAAAACTATTAGCCAAACTATCACCTTTAAAGGTGTAGGGCTGCACTCAGGAATTAATGCTGAACTCAAACTGCATCCCGCCCCTCATAACCACGGAATTATTTTTAAGCGAACCGATCTAAACTCAAGGGTCAAGATCCCCGCCTATTTTAAATCGGTGGTCTGTACATCTTTAGCGACCTCTTTAGGCGTCAAAGAGCAACCGGAATTACGGGTCTCTACAGTCGAACATTTGATGGCAACCCTCTATTCTTTGGGAATCACCAACGTACTTGCGGAAATTAATGGGCCAGAGATTCCAATTTTAGATGGAAGTGCCTCTGTTTTTATCAAAGAGATTTTAAAGACTGGATTGGAACTGCAACCCTACTCGCACAAAATTCTACAGATCTTGAAACCTATCAAAGTGTATCGAGATGGAACTGTCTGCGAATTACTTCCTAGAGAAAACTTAAGACTCACGACATCGGTCGATTTTCCACACCCTTCCATAGGTTTGCAGACATTTGCGTTGGATCTCACTCCTGATTCTTTTAGGCAGAATGTGGCTAATGCACGAACCTTTGGATTTCAATCAGACTTAGAAAAATTACGCTCTAAAAATTTAGCTCAAGGTGCCTCTATAGAGAATGTTCTGGCCTTTTCAGAAACTTCGATTTTGAATCCTGAAGGGGCGCGATTTCCGGATGAATGTGTTCGTCACAAACTACTAGATGCCATTGGTGATTTAGCTCTTTGCGGATGTTGGATTCAAGGAGAACTGGTTAGTTTTCGAGGCGGGCACTCTATTCACTTAATGCTTTTACAATCTCTGGAAAGTCACCCAACCCATTGGAAACTTTTACCAGCCGAGCCATTAAAAATGGGCTTTAATTCTAAATTTAAAAAGAGTGATCACTCCTTAGCATACTAAAACAGATACCTGCCCCCGAACCTTTCAATTACCCACAAGAAACGAAGAGAGATTTGAAAGGTTTGGGGGCGTGTTTTTTTCTTTTTCGCTGTATAAAGCGACTCCGAAAAACCTGACACCCGCCTAAGTTACTTTAATTGTGATTGGGCCTTTGTCGGGCTTAAGGTAGTCAAGTATTGGTAGTGTAAAGCAGTTTGTGATAAAATATTTTCATAAGCTTATTGGTTCTTTGGGGGCGTATAATGAAAAAATTCCCATCACGTATGAAGTCAACTGAGATTACTTTGTTCCATTGGCTACGACTCATTTCGTTCACTCTCTGGGGAGCCATTTTTTTCTTTTCCTTCGAAGCCGCCGCCGGAGACCTCGCCACATACGGTCGGGAGTGCCGGGAGACGATTGGAGTGCCGGTTCCCTCCTTCGACTGCGATGATCCTCGGGCCAGCCTTTTCAATCAGGGCGCGGTATCCGATGGGGGTTGCGAGCGCCCCCATGGCTCGAGCGGTTTCTCCAGTTGCCGGGCGGGATCCAAACTGTTGCGCTACGACGACATCTTTACGGATAATAGTGGCCGACGCCAGGTAGTTTCGACCGTGATCTTTTGCCGTGGGACACCCGGTACCCAAGGAGGGCGTGGGTCTTATGACGACATCGCTGTCATTCAGATTAATAAGACAAAGAACGCGAGCTGCTGGTTCAGTAAGCAAACGAATCCCAACGGGCGAGTGCCCTCGCCCAATGCCGATCCGGTGGACCCGAATGCTCTCGGATTTTGGGGAAACACCCAGCCCAACATGAATTGTCGTGGATGTCACGATAATGGACTTCTCATAAGAACCCCGGCCGTGGCGCGGGTCGAAAACGTTCCGGGCAAGGGGTATCAGCGAATCGACCGTCAAGGAGCTTATCAGCCTGGTACCGGAAACGCTCTGCCGAACTTTGCAGAAGCGATGAGTAAGCAGGGGGCCATGTGCAGTATTGGTAACGTTCCGTGGACAGATGGTCGGGAAAGATTCCCTGAATTAAAAATTAATAATGAGGCGTTCCGCACGTGGAACGCGACTCGTCCGGAAAAAGTGCGTGCCCCTCAATCGAGGACCCCCGAAATCAATGCCGGCTATTGCACGAGTTGTCATTTCGTGGGGGCCGGTTTTTCTTGCAAAACCATGTTCCCAGACTCCATCCGAAAGCAAGCGAATCTCATGCGGCGTCCTGATACCTTTCCCCGTAATGTCTGGATGCCTCCCACCGAAGAGCTGAGTAAGCACAACATTGACTCCAAACAAAGGTACGACGAAATGTTTGCCGAGCCCATCGCGGCGCTCACCGCCTGCTGTGATAACCCAAATCTCGAAACGGTCGTGGGGGGACGCACGGTTAAGGTATGTCAAGACCGGTTCGATCGAAACACAACACAGCAGACGCTGTCGGAGCGGGGAGCGTGTGCGTTAGTTACGGTGGAACAGGGGAAAGCTCGACCAAGACCTACCCACACTACCCCGTAAAGCCTCAAAGCATAGCGGTCACCACTCAGTTTTTTAGAAATCAGCTTAGTTGATCCTCGCCCAATTAAAGAGGCATTACCTGATGTCCTTCATAGCCGTTAAAGTAGAGAAGATTTCTATGGCTCAGAGGCTATTTCGAAAGGGGCGACGGACAGTTACAGTTTCTTCTTCCCCCATCCTGTGATCTTGCCAGACTCCATTATACAAAACTCATCCGCTAAGGCCTCAAGATCTTCAAGATCATGGCTCACCAGAATCGTAGCAAGTTTTAGCTCTTTAATGATCTCTTTAACTGCTGTCCTAGCAAGAGATTTCAATTGAGCATCTAGTGCAGAAAAGGGTTCATCAAGTAATAGGACAGGAAATTCTACAACCACAGATCGGGCTAAAGCCACCCTCTGTGCCTCCCCTCCGGAAAGTTCAAACGGATACCGCTCTGCAAGTTGCACAATATCTAATTTGGACAGCCAATACTTAGCTTTTTCTCTTTGCTCATTCAGTGACATGTTTTTTATTTTTAGGCCAAAACACACATTTTCTATAACGGTAAGATGGGAAAAAAGGGCTGGACGTTGAAAAACAATAGCAACCTTTCGCTTTTCTGCAGGTAATAGGGAAAGAACCTTATTATCAAATACGACCTCTCCCTCCATCAGAGTTTCAAATCCAGCTATGGCATTAAGCAAAGTAGATTTACCACAGCCACTTTTACCCATAACGCCTAAAATAGTTCCTGATTCTACCGTCAACTGAGGAATAACAACCTCAAAAGATTTCCGCTGAACTTTTAAATTTTTTAAAGTGAGCTTTCCCATTTTTCTTTCACCATAAAAATTACAACCATCATGAGCAATAAAATAAATCCTAGAGCTTGAGCCTCATCGAATTGATACTTTCCCATGAGCTTAAACATCCAAAGAGGAAGGGTGAGTCTCCCTTGCGATTCAAATAACAGAACAGCCCCCACCTCACCTAATGAAACGCCCAATCCGGTTGCTGCAGCTAATCCAATAGATCTTTTAACCAAAGGCAACTCTATCCAAACCAGTTGTTGAAGCGCATTGGCCCCCAAACTTTGAGATGAAAAATAGATCTCCTTCTCAATTTTAGAAAAGCTTTCACTCAGTATGCGAAAGCTTAATGGAAGAATGGTTAAAGATTGAATACAAACGATCCCCCACATCTTTTCTTGAATCCAATCCGATGCGAATGGAAAGGTCACCGTAATAGCTAATCCCAATACCATAGTTGAAACAGCGACAGGCAACATACTGATAAAGGAAACCGCCTTTTTCACCCAAAAGACTGAAGAATGCTGAACCATATAGGCCGCACTCAAAGCAATTAAAGTAGAAAGAAAACTCACCTTCAGCCCTAAAGCAAGACTTGTGGCCAATGTACTAGCTAATTCCTCGATGGGGAGTTTAATGAACCCTTTAAGTCCCGATGTTAGAAGATTAAGCAAAGGTAAAAATACCAATACTCCTACTATCCCCACTACCAATACAATGAGACATTGCCTTCCCAAAGAACGACGACACCAATAAATCTGGGTCTGATATCGACTTTGCCCTGCTATAACAGGCCTTTGATTCGGTCGGTAAAAAAGATGAATAAAAAAACCCGCTAAAAGCTGTATCAGAGCTAATGAAACTGCCAGGGGAATATTAAGATCAACTTTAGTGGCTTGATAAATTGCAGTTTCGAGTCCTGAGAATCTAGGGCCACCTCCCAAGATTAAAAGCACCACAAAACTGGAGGCACAACATAAAAAAACCAAGAGAAAACTTTGAAAAATTGAAGGCCTTAATTTTACAAACGTAACCTTCCAAAATGTTTTCCATCGGCTCGCACCCAAAGAAAGAGAAATCTTTTCTTCATTGCGATCCATTTCAGAGAAGGATTGTCCCACAATTTTGAAATAGACTGAAAAGTTAAAAAATACATGGGCCAATAGAATTCCAAAGCCACCGTATAATCCATGGTTCGGAAGTAGCCCCCCCAGCCAGCCATTATGGCCCCATACTCCTATAATCGCTAAAACAACTACCAGAGTCGGCAGAAAGAAAGTCACCTCGCAAAATCTAGTGATAATTTTCTTACCTACAAAATTCGTCTCGCTGCAAAATAGAGTTAGAAAAACTCCCACAAACCCAGAAACCACAGAACTAATTAATGCTTGAAAATAGGTGAAGCCAATAACTCGAAAAAAAATATCCGATGATATTAATTCAAATCTAAAATCATTAATCGCAACTCCAAACAAGTAGGCAATAGGAAAAATAAGAAAAATTAATGAGAAGACTGAAAACAATAAGCTGGCAAAATGAATAGGCTTCATGGTGAAGTGCTGGCCCATCGGGTCCAATCATTCACTAGCTTCTTTCTTTCTCTTTCTGACAACTCCCCTGAAAGAGAAATCGCTTTAGGAATTGGAATTCCTTTAAAACTCTGCGGTAACAAAGTTCCAACTCGGGCAGGATACATCCACTGAGTTAAAGGGAGTTCCTTTTGAATTTCTTCACTTACAAGAAGCTCTAGGAATGAATTAATTAACTCTTTTTTCTTAGAATGTTTTAGAACGGCCGCAGCCTCAATTTGAAGTCCATGCCCATCCTCAAAAATAAGAACCTCATATTGATCTTTTTTCTCCTTCTCCAAATGATAGGCTCTACTGGTCGTATAAGAAAGCACCCACTCCGCCTCCCCCTTTAAAAACAGACCATAAGCGCCAGACCAACTAGGTGCAACAGTCACAAGTTTTGGAATGAACTTTTCCCAAACTGTCTTTAGTGCTTCGTTACTTTTAAAAGATTCTTGAGTCCATCTTAAAAAACTAAAACCAATACTTGAGGTCCTAGGATCTTCTATAACTATCTTCTTTCTAATTTGTTCAGATTCCAAAAACTTAGACAGAGTCATGCCTGAAAATTCAGAGGGTTTTTTGTGGAGTTTATCTCGATTATAAAGAAAAGCTAAAAAACCGTAGTCAAAGGGTAAAAATAGGCGATCCTTTCCAAGAGTTAAATTAGGTTCAAGTTTGAAAAAATATTGAACCGACACTGGGGAAAACAACTGAGTTGCACGGGCTCTATCCGCAAAGCTACTGTCAACCCCAAGTAGAATATCAGCTTTTGACTTAGAGCCTTCGATAACAATCTGATTAAGCGCCTCTCCGCTACTACCCAAAGATGTTAAAATCAGCTGAGAGCCTGTTTTCTTTTCAAATTCTCTCTTTAATATCTCTCCAAAGCTGGATTTTCCAGTTAAAGCATCATAGGTATAAACATTTAAAAGATCGGCAACTCCGCTTTTGTTAAATAGCACACTAAACGCTATCCATATTAAAACCCTCTTTTTAAAATCAGAATTCATTTCAGGATTAGTTTGTTTGATAAAGGCCATGCGATTTAAATATTTTCGAAATACCATTCTCAATAAAAAGCCCAACCCCAGGATAAAGAAGCTCCCGAAAAGTATTATCGAATACAAAAACCGATCTAACTTTTTAACCTGAAGTTCCAATTCTCTTTGAAGTTCAAGACAGGCAATATAAGCGTTACCTATCAAATGAGGATTCAATGATTTTACATCTTGAGATCTTCTCTTCTTCTCACTCCAAGCCACAGTCTGCTCAAATCCTTCGATAAGCTCCAAACCAGGTTCCATTTGAAATTGGAAATATGAGGCCCAATGCCTCACCCCTTTTCCCATCATCTCTGCCTGTGCATTGAGTTGTGTCACACAGTCATTCAACTCCTTAAAACCGTTCTCGTTTTCTGAGGAGGTCGCAAATGTCAGTTGACTCAAAAGAATAAGAAAAAGAAAAGTCATTCATTATCTCTTCGCACAAAAAGAAAAGAGGCCCACTCTTGAAAGTTTCTACACTCTAAAATTGAAAAACCTAAAGGAAGTAAAAACTCAAACAACTCCTTCTTTTGATAACCCAAAAGACCACTTAAAAGTAACAACCCCCCTTGAGGAACTAACCTAACATAATCCTGAGCAAGCTCTCTATGCGTCTCTAATAAAATATTGGAGATTACAAAATCAAATTGCGATTTTAAGTTTCGAATATCGGTGTTCGATAATTCAATCTTAGTTCCCTGATTAAGTTCCATGTTCTCTTTGGCAACATCAACCGCGATAGGATCATTATCAATTCCAACAACCTTTTTCACCCCAAGATGATAAGCCGCTAGAGCTAAAATTCCAGTTCCTGTTCCAACATCTAAACAGATTAACTGATCTTTTTTTGTGCTACTCAGGATTTGAGATTGAAGCGTTTTAATACAAAGCCTAGTGCTAGGATGAAGTCCTGTTCCAAAAGCTTGACCTGGCTCCATAAAAATTGGGATCATTCCCGTTGGAATGGGAGTTATTGTATCCCACTTGGGACGAAGAAAAAACAGATCGCTTAACTTCTGAGCCACATAGTACTTCTTGTAAGACTCAGCCCAGTTTTCTTGAGGAACTACAGAAATCTTCAAATTAAAATGGGGAAGATTAGGATAAACAGTTCTCTGTGACTCCCAAAAGCTTTCCAAATCTTTCGCAGCAAAATCCTTTTGCTCCTCTGGAATATAGGCCTGCAATAAATTGAGATGGGCTAGGTTTTCATTGATACCTTCTGCTCCACTTTCAAATAACCTATTAGAAATTATCTCTTTTAATTCAGGGATCACTTCGATCTTAAACTCATACCAATTAGAGGACATAAGTAAGGGGACTCCATCTTCCAATCAAATTATTTATCTTCATCTTCTTCTGAGCCTTTTCGCTTTTTAATCCGTTTTTCAATCGTAGCTATTTTTCGAGTTGCTCTTTCTCTCTGATCTGGCTCCTCCAGTAAGGCAAGGGCTTTCTCCCAATACTCCCTTGCTCTAATTAAGTCACCCTTTTCTTCCAGGGCGTAAGCAAACCAGCCAAAATTAAGTCCATTATTGGGATCATGAATCACGGCCCTGGAAAAAGACTCGGCCGCTAAATCCCAAGCTTTTTGATTTAGATAGGCAATACCCAATTCCCTATTAGCTAAAGCATTTTTGGGGTTAGACTTCAAATAAAGTCTTAATTGAGTTACAGCTTCCGCATATTTACCGATATTTCGATAACTCTGCCCTTTCAAAAGAATCATATCTGAAGTTTCGCTCAGAGTTTGATTTGCTTCCATTTTCTCAATAACTTCATCGTATTTTTCTGAATCGAAAAGTTGCTGAACTGTTTGAGTAAAATATTCTTTTATCTTTTCACTTGCGAGTACCAATTCGGGCTTCACACTAAGAGCTTTTTGCCAGTACTTAACAGCCTCAGGAATCTTATTTTTTCTTTCAAAGAAAGAACCAATTTCTTCCAACACTTCAGGGTTAGATCGATTAAGACGATAACTTTCTTTTAGCCAGTTAAACCCTTGAGAGGCAAACTCTGGCCCTAATGTAAAATTTATTTTTGCGAGTAAAAATCGGCTCGCAATATGTTTGGGCCATAATTTAGCTGTAAGTTCTAGATAATTAACACATCTTCTAATTTCATTTTGTCCTTGATAAAACCTTGCTAACCCCCAAGCAGAATGGCCTCTATTGGGATCTTCTTTGAGCACTAAGTTATAAAGAAAAGCGGCTGGAGCCAACTTTTCCTGAGCCTCATACATCTCTGCAATGAGTTCTTGAGCCACAATAGCCGCTGGTTTACCTTTATTTGAAACTATAACCGACTCAAATATTTTTTTGGCCTCTTCATATTTCTTTTTAAGACTCAAACTGTATCCCTGTAGAAGTTGATAATCGACCAGTTTTGTATTTGATTTCTGTTCTTCAAGAATCTTTTCACCCGCTTCGATTTGATTATTTCTTAAATAAACCCAGGCACAAGCAAATCGATCGTCACGATCTCTAGTAGATAGGACTTCATACTGTCGGCAGACCGCTAAAGCCTCATCTAATCTATTTTCATTTAATAGAGTCTTAACGGGTGATACAGGCCTATCTTCTGCCTTCATTAGGCCATGAGCTAAAAACAAAATCAGCCCCAGAAGCGTAAGTTTTGGAAAAGGTTTACCCATAGAAATAGACTTATCCTTACCTTCGCATTCGTAATAGAAATCGATAAACTTAAGAGCTCAATAATGCCCGTTTTAAAGTATTTTAAGTTATTGTTTTTGCTTGCTTTTAATAGCAAAATGTCACGCCCATTAAAGCAGAACAAAGCAAATTGACTCAATGCAATATATTTGTTATTTATACCCTTTCTGTTCATAAATATGGCACCAGTTAAATATGAAATTTTATTGGTTGATGACGACCGAACTCTTCTTCAGGCGATGGAGACGGCCTTATCCCCTCAATTCACTGTCCATGCCTTCTCTAATTCAAGCGATGCCAGTGCAATTCTTAGGGCTCGAAATATTCCCGTTGTTATTTTAGACCTTCATCTACCCGAGATCTACGGACTGGATCTCCTTAAGCGCTGGAAAGTTGAGTTCCCGGAAACAGAAGTTATCTTTTGTAGTGGAGAACAAAAGGTTGAAAAGGCCATTGAGTGCTTAAGGCATGGAGCTTCAGACTTTATCTCTAAGCCATTTAAAAAAGAGGATTTGCTTTGCCTCGTTCAACGAACCTTAGAAAAACATGAGCTTAAAAAAAGAAGTGAAAAATTAAATCCTCTTCTCAATCCGATGCCTATCGAATTCATCGGAAAGTCACCAGTCATTCTAGACCTATTAAATAAAGTAAAACTTTTAAAAAACAACCCTCATCTCAATGTCATTCTTTTAGGTGAAAGCGGCACAGGGAAAGAGATCATGGCCCGATTGCTTCATCAACAGGAAGCAGAAAGTAACCGCCCTTTTGTGGTGGTTAATATGCCCGCCATTCCAGCCAATCTAATGGAGGCCGAACTATTCGGAGTTGAGCGGGGTGCTTACACTGATGCCAAACAAAGTCGTGCCGGGAAGTTTGAACTTGCTGACGGAGGCGACATATTCTTGGATGAAATTGGGGATCTTCCTCTGGACACCCAAGCCAAATTATTACGAGCCTTACAAGAACGCCAAATCGAAAGGGTGGGCTCTAACCGTAGCCGACGAATTTCCTTCAGAGCCATTTCAGCTACCAATCAACCCTTATCTGATCTGATGACTAGTGGTCGTTTTAGAGAAGATGTGATCTATAGACTTAGTGATATGGTGTTGTGGCTTCCCCCTCTTCGAGAGCGAAAAGAGGATATCCCTCTCTTAGCTGACTACTTCATTAAAAAATATTCAAGAGGATATGATCTACCCATTTTAGGAGAGAAAGCTTTACAGTATTTATTGAGTTACTCATGGCCTGGAAATATTAGGCAACTAGAATCCACCATTAAACGCACTTTAATTTTCTGTGGAACTCAAGTTATCGAGGAGATTGAAATTTACGACCCCTCAACCTTTAATCCGATAGGTAAAATAACAAATCAACAACAAGCCTCACATCTTGAGGAAGATAACTTTGATGTTCAAATTAGGGAATTTGAAAAAACTCTTCTTGCCTCCACGATTCAAAAGTTTCAAGGAGATAAAAACGCCGCAATGAAAGTTCTAAAATTACCTAGAGCGACATTCTATCGTAAGCTTTCTCAACTAGGTCTTATCAATTAATAGCTTTGAGTTGAGGTTAGCGTTCTTCCTAAACTCATTGCCAATTCCAATGCCTTGAGGTGATAGACTCAGACCTGCAATTTTTCAAATCGAAAATTCCCGCAGAAAAGACTTAGGCCATTGTAGATTTTATAGAGTTTTATAATCTTAGACATTTACATGGCTCTTTAGGTTTTTTAAACCCTAAAATGTTTATTGAGGGGGTCAATAACACCAGAATTCATCGCGGTATAACTGTTTTTATTTAGGGGATTGACGTGTCTACCACCAAACTACGACTCGACCGCTACCGCCTTGTCCTCCGGGGGTAGCCCACCCAGCTCCGCCTCCGTTTCCGCCTCCCCCAGGAGTTGAACCTGGCTTACCTCGACCGTACGACGAAGGGCCTCCTAAGCCACCTCTTGGCGATCCTCCCCCATGACCGTTCGCTGCAGTGGTCCCAGCGTAGGTCCCTTCTCCACCGGCTTGTCCGGAAATATTGAATCTTGCGGTTGAGGTGCCACCTACTCCTGCTGGTGGTGAGGTCCCCCCGCGAACACCACCTGTCCCTCCTCCGGCACTGATAATGGTGCCGAAAGAAGTTGTCCCACCGGTACCACCGCCCTGTCCTACCGGTCCGCCGGCACCCGCCGGGCCGATCGTTACGGGATAATCGGTACCCGGTGACACTGTGAAGATGTCCATTCCATAACCCCCACCCCCACCGCCTGGGGCATATCCGTTAGCCCCCCCCCGAACCGCCGCCGCCCGCGCCCCAAACTTCTACCAAAATGGTGCTAACGCCCGCCGGAACTGTCCAAGTCTGAGAGGTATCAATTACCCTAAAGTTTTGAAATCCCTTGGCACCCACTTGATCGGAAGAACCGATATTCAAAGAACAGGCTAAAATATTATTTTTTTCTGAACCGGTAGTATTGTTTGTGGTTATCAGAATGGGCAGACGAATTTGTCGAGTGAATCCCGAGGCATCGGCCGAATGGCCCAAGACCAACGAAAGATCTAAACTGGCCACAAGGGTACGAGCGGCAATTGAACTCACGACGGTATTACTGCGCAAAGTGGGGTCTAGTTCCGTTAACTGAATAGAACTTACAAAAAAATTGCCATTTTTCTCCCCTTTTTTCGCCAAGGTGAGTGATCCAATTTTAAGTTGTGCCAATGTGTTTGCAAGAGAATAGGCATCAATCTGCGACGTTGTTGGATTTTTTGGTAATACAATAGAGGGAGCGAATTTGGCTCGATTTCCACTAAGATCTTGAAAGGCTACTGGGCATGTTTGCGAACTCGACAGTAGCGTCTGAATCTGCATTTTGATTGAAGCGATCTCAGCCCTAGCCCCATTCAATTCAGCAGCCTTAGTTAACCCCTCGATCATTCTCATGGCTCCGATTCCCAATACACCCAAGAGCACCGATGCTATGACAATCTCTAAGAGTCCAAAACCTGATTTGCCAATTTTACGCATAAACGTACCTCGAAAAGCGATGATTAGTTATTCGTGTTATTTTAACATTTTACGACATATTACTCATTTGAACAATTGTGATTGTTTTTTACATCATTTATACTACCCTAAAATCGGACATTTCTATTTCGTCACAACACTTAAAGCTATGGCCACTTTATATCTTGAAAGAAAAGATCCTATTAAAAAGGCTGAGCGAGTTCTTAAAAAAGAACAACTTTTCCCTTCACTTTTCTCAAGGAGAGTAGATAACTCCCAAGGTAAACGAACTTCCATTCCCGCCCAAATCCGGCACGAAGTCATGAAACGGAACCGTGGCCAATGTACTTTTAAAGATAAAGTAGCTACCCTATGTCAGAACAAAAAATGAATAGATCTTCACCATAAAAAACCGATTGTGAATGGTGGGAAGAATAGCCTTAGTAATATTGTTATGCTGTGCCGGCAACATCACAGATTCCTTCATCAGAAAATCTTCTAGAGGGTGAAGAACCCGATAAAAAAATTATGACCAATTTGAAGAGAATCTAAAAAAACAGGACCGGTAGTTTTGTGTACCAAAGCGAAGGATTGCTAAGCCGTTACAAAATTACGTTGAAATAACTAGGCTCATTCGACGCGGCGTGGAGCAGTTACTTCGCTAGGCGTCTCACTTTTCTGTTGGAGATCCCGATAAAGTATCAGATCGATTCCTAAGTCGACCGCACCAATCTGCGTAGAACTCCCTTTCAATAAAAAAATGCGATACAATGTTTCAGTGAAGTCGCAGGTCCAACATCAATACGAAACCTGGCCTTATCCCTCAGTGCCTACAGTAGCCTCGATTTGCCGAGAGGATCTGTGGCAGATTAACTTAAACTGGATTCGATCTCGATGCGGAGTGGCTCCGCTTAAAACACAGCCCAGCATTTGGATTGCGGGTTGTGGAACCTTTGAACCTTATGTTTTCTCCCAGGCCAATCCCGAGGCCAAAATTTTAGCCAGTGACATCTCGCAAAAATCCTTAGCAGTAGCTAAACAAAGACTTCGTTGGCACGGAGTTAAAAACACAACTCTCTGCCAAATAGATCTAAACGACCCAGCTAGTTTTCCCAATGAGATTTATGATTTTATTGAGTGCTACGGCGTTTTGATGTGCCTTCCTAATCCTGAAGAGACACTTAAACTCTTAGCCTCTCGATTAAAGCCCGATGGCATTCTTCGAATCATGGTTTATCCCCACTATAGCCGACAAAGAATTTTTCAAATTCAAAGACTCTCTAGACTTTTAGGATTAAGTTTTAACCCATCACACCACCCTGGTCTTTTACGAAACATTTTAAAAAAGCTTCCTAAATCCCATCCTCTCTCTTATGCATTTTCATCCTACTGGGATGCCAAAAACCTTCCAGGCATTGTAGATGGATTTCTTCATGCTTCGGACCGAGGATTCACTGGAATCGAACTTTGCGCTATGATTGAAAAAGCGGAACTATCACCTCGGTTCTGTTTTCATCGACCTTGGGGACAGCCAAGTATCATGGCCGAGAAGTTATCGGCTATTGGAAAATATAATTTCTCATTCTGGCTACACTACTTAGATCTTTGGCAAAGCCTTCGTACTAATTTCACTCTTTGCCTCACAAGAAAAGAATTGGAGTCTGATCAAAATTTTAAGACCGAGAGACACCCTCTATTTAATTTGCGAAATACCCACTTAGGTATTTCTTACAAAGCTAAATTACTAGGAATGTCGATAAAAGGGGCTAAACTCCCATCAAGAACCTCAGAAAGCCCCCTAAAACTATCCTCTAAAAATATTAAAAACTTACTCTTAGGTGAGTCATCTTCCTCATCAATAGAATCTGAGATCTTACTGATCCCTCCAACTGAAATGTGGGACACCTCATTTAACAATAAACTTAAACCAATTAAACCCAAAAAACATTTCATATTGCGAGAGGGAAAACAGATTTTAAATCCACTCTATGATCACCTCTTCGATGCTTATACTTTCAAAGAACAGACCGAGCCATTTTTACAGTCTCCCCTTCCAGCTTTAGAATCTCAGATAGCTCTTTGGAATAATGAAGCCTCCCCTTTAGAAAACGATAAAATTCTATTTGGCCTCACCCCTTTTGGAACCTATGCTCACAAATCACAAGAGATTAACTCTTTTCGAAATGAATATTTATCTGCACAAGAGATCTCTTTTTCAAAATTCAATCTCCCCAATGAGTTTGCGGCCTTTAAGGAGGTGTACTCTTTTTTAAAAGCAAATGAGATCTCTAAACTACCAGACAATAGTGAATCCACACTGAGACAGCTTTGGATTTTGCTGTTTTCTTATAAGAAGCTCTTTATTGATTAGAGAAATAATTTTATGAAAATTATCATTGATGGTTCGATCTACTCTTCCGCCCCTTCTGGTGGAATTTACCGTTATTTTAACGAACTGATTCCTAGGTTATCTGCATTTCCAGATACTGAAGTGAAAATTTTCACACAAAAACAGTCCGCAGAAATCCCCATTGGAAATCACATTGAAATTACTAGGGACAATCTACCTACGGGCTCTTGGCTACCCGAAGGATCTTTAAAAAGGTTTTTAAGATCCCATAAACGCAATCTTCAAAGTTATATACTACAGAAAAAATTTTCCGGTTTAAAAGATTCGGTTTTTCACTCAAGCTACTATACGCCGTCACCATGGAGTTCGATTGCACAGGTCGTGACTATTCACGATATGATTAGCGAAATATTTACAGAGACCTACAATCTTGCGCATGTACGAGCCTTAAGAGAGTCGAAAGCAAAATGCTTAAAGACCGCCTCCCGAGTCATAGCTATCTCGGAACAAACAAAAAAAGATCTACAGAAGGTTTATAATATTCCAGCCTCTCATATTGATGTCATCTACCATGGAGTCGATTTTGACTACTTCTCAAGAGTTCAATCGCCTATACGTCAGAAAGAAATTTTGGAAAAGCATTCTCTAAATCGTCCCTATTTTCTTTTTGTAGGGGGTAGGCTTCACCATAAGAATTTTAAAGGTTTATTAAAGGCATTTGCACACAGTAAGATTTCCAATGATTTTGTATTAGCAGTTGCTGGAACCCCTTGGAATGAGGAGGAGCTTTCACTCATCAACTCCCTAGGTGTAGCCTCTAAACTTATTTGGATGCCCACACTAGAAGAGAATGAACTCTCTACTGTATATCAAAAGGCCCAAGCTCTTGCTCTCCCCTCTTACTATGAGGGGTTTGGACTCCCCTTAATCGAAGCTATGGCTGCCGGATGTCCTGTACTCGCCAGTAATTCAGGTCCATTTCCAGAACTATCCCAAGATGCAGCTCTGCTTTTTAATCCCTTCAACGAAAATAAAATAGAGCAAGCTATGGAAGCTATTGTAAAGCCCACAACACGGACTGAGCTCATCGAGGCTGGAAAAAAACGGGCCAAGGTATTTTCTTGGGATCTTTCAGCTCAACAACACTTTGAAAGCTACTCAAAAGCTTTAAAAAAGTAGCTTTAAGCCTCTAGAGTAGTCATGGGATTCTCTACAGATTGAGTCTTAGGTTGTTTTCCCCAGATAAAAACACTCACTAGAATTAAAGTAAGCTGAGGAATTAAATTCTCCATAGTAGAAAAGAGGCCCAATCTCTCAATGCGGAAAGTAGTTCCAATCAGGGTCTCGGAAATCATCCCTGCCTCTTGGAACGCATGAATCGACTTTCCAATTAAGATAAAGGCCAGAAATAGCATCATCATCGAAGACAACGTAAACAACTGTTTCAGGGGAAGTTTAGCGCTGTATTTAATTGCAATACTTGAGGCGATAAGAACGGCAACTAAGGCACTCAAAACTCCAAGACCTAATGCCGTCTCCTGTCCAGGTGACTCTATGAGAAGAGCTCTTAAAAACAGTACAGTTTCAAAAGCCTCTCTAAAGACCCCCATGAAAGAGACCACAGCCAATCCGATTAATTTTTTGCTATCTAAAGCGGTTTTGACCAACTCATTAATAAAAATTCGCCATTTGCTAATTTCAGTTTTTCGATGAAGCCAATAACCCAAATAGAGAAGAACAATCACTGCTAACAGAGAGATACTTCCTTCGAGAACCTCTCTTCGAAGCCCCGAAATCCCCATAACCCAACCTGAAAAAAACCAACACACAAGCCCCACTCCAAAAGCTGAAATCCATCCCCCATGAATAAAATAGATCGCTTTAGGATTTCCGAAGGCTCGAACCACCCCCAAAAGTGTAATGAGTAGAAGTGCCGCCTCTAGAGCCTCTCTTAAAAAAATACTTCCAGCGACGGAATAGGTAACCCAAAATGAAGAGGGTTTAGTCTCTAAAACAGTTTTAGCTTCAAATAAAAGCCCCTTAATTTTAAAACTTGTTCGATCTAACTCTTCAGAAGTGACTCTCTCATCGATCTGCTTTCTAAAGCTCGAAAGGGCCTCCTCCAGTTTGATAGTAAATTCAGGATTATTAATTCTTAACTTGGGCTCCAGGGGTTCGATTCCATCCAAATAGGCTGCAATGGCTTTACTTTTTGCCAATTCAAAATTTTTATTCTTAAAAGCCTCAATGGATGCCTCAAGATTTTGTTCAGTTAAAGATAAAAGAGTCGTTTGGCTGCCTTCAGAAACTTCAAATGTTCGAGCTAAAGATAGGGCTAGTGCCGTTTTTTCTGAGGGTTTTTCTGAGCTATTCAAAAGTTCATGATCAGATAAAGAGGCGACCTGTTCCAGGGTCCACGGATGGGTTGAAATGGCTGTATTTACTTTCTCAGTATGCCTAATAGAGGACAAGTAAAAGGCCAAATCCCAAGTCTCCTTTTCCGAAATTGATTCAAATGCTGCCATCGCCGTACCCGGGACCCCTAAACGAACCGCATTGAAGTATTGAAAGGGGGAAATAAGATCATTTTTAGCATCTAAAAAATTGGCGGGTTTAGGATCTAGCTCTCCCCCCGAAGGGCCATCCCCCTGTCCCGAAACTCCATGGCACTGAGCACATTGTTGGGAGTAGATCTCTTTGCCATGTTTGATATTGGGCCACTTTTCGGGTGAACGTGGGAGAGCCGATATTTCAAAAATCTGAGTTTTTAAACTGTCGGTGGTTTTACGAATCTCTTCGGCTGAAGCTTTATCTAGAACCAATCGATTTAAATGGTTCAAACCACTTTGAATCGAGCTAGAGGTTCTGAATTTCTCCTCCTGATTAGCTATTTCAATAATGGATTTAGAAAACTCTTTCTGCTCCTTATATTCAAACAGAGAAAGGATCTTTCCATTTTGAACAGCTCCAGGATAATCCGATGCTATATAGTTAAGTAAATGGATTATATTTCTAGAGGTCTCAGGTAAAGAATTCGCAAGTGAAACCATGGAGAAAAAAAACAATAACATCAGTTGTTTTTTCATCGCATTAACTCCTCTACATGCTCAATCCCCGCTTCAAAAAGCTGATTGATATGTTCATCATCTAAAGCATAAAAAATTTGTCGGTGTTCTCTTCTTAATCGAACTAAATTGGCATCTCGTAATATTTTTAGGTGGTGGCTCACAGCAGACGGACTAAGACCCACAGCTTTAGAAATCTCACCAGGACATTTTTCCCCCTGAACCAAAGCCCAAACAATCCGGACGCGAGAATAGTCCCCCAGAGTCTTAAAGGTATTCGCTAACAATAAGAATTTTGAATTCAGCTCAGCCTTAGGAGATCCCGATTTAACTATGGCTGAAGTAGCGTTAAAGGTAAGCGTGTTTCTCATTTCAGTAGATACTTAAATGAGAAATTAAGGCAAGTCAACGCCG
Source organism: Bdellovibrionales bacterium (assembly GCA_005776395.1). GTDB lineage: Bacteria > Bdellovibrionota > FAC87 > UBA2466 > UBA2466 > UBA2466. The sequence goes on from SXPJ01000021.1 coordinate 34,223, forward strand.
ACTAAAAATTAGCTGCAAGGTAATAATCTCAGGTTCTTACATTACCTTTTTTGAGGTATCCACTCAATATCCTTTAATTTTTCAAGTTGGTTGGCCAGCCTTGAAAAAACAAAAAGGAAATCGGATAGGCGATTAATGTATATCATCACCCAATTATCTACCGGCTCCCCAGGAAGAGAACTCAAATAGACAGTGTTACGCTCAGCTCTTCGACACACGGTCCTGGCTAAGTGTAGATGAGCTGCGGTCCTACCCCCCCCGGGAAGAATGAAGTGCTTAAGAGGGGGCAAACTTTCTGTCATGACATCAATTTGCCGTTCCAAAAAATCGATATGAGCTGAAGTAATTCTCTCAATTTTAGGATCCGTACTGGGAGAGGCTAGTTGAGCCCCTAAAATAAAAAGATGATTTTGAATCATTCTTAAAGTGCTTTGAACTACGCTCTGCTCAGCATGTGCAATAACAACTCCTAAAACTGCATTCAATTCATCTATATCACCGTAAGCTGCGATGCGAGGAGAACTCTTGGGTACCCGCGTACCTCCGAAGAGTCCTGTCGTCCCTTCATCACCCGTTTTTGTATAAATCTTCATATAACACCCCGTTCCCTCTCAAAACTTGTCCTTATTTTGAAGGAATACCCTCAATCTCTTTATTATCTTTCGCCTCACTGTATTAAAGCAAGTCGCCCGGTATTAACATAGCCATTCATTTTTTTATTATTTCTTCCGATAACTCTAGCAGGGAGTACTGCGTGATCCGTGTAACTAAATTTGATGGTTGTAGCATGATATTGAATGCAGACTGGATTCAATCAATAGAAGAGACACCGGATACTGTGATTACTCTGACTACAGGTTCAAAAATTTTAGTCAAAGATAGTGTAACTGAAGTTATTGCGGCATTCGAAGAATACAAACGTAAACAGTATTTAATGTCGCAATCTAACTTAAGGAAAGACACATGCTCTTAAATTGGATTGGCTTTTTAATGGGAATGACCGCTGTTTTTGGCGGAGCACTTTTGGAAGGGCTGCATATTCAGGCTCTAATCCAGCCGACCGCTGCTATCATTGTATTTGGAGGCACCATCGGTGCCACTATGTTAGCTTCAACCACCGCCGAGTTTGGTGCAGCTCTCAAAGCACTTGTAAAAGTTTTTTTAAAAGGCGATGGTCACGACTATAACCACATCGTTAAAGACATCGTAGAAATGGCAAACGTAGCCCGTAAAGAGGGTATCTTGGCTCTAGAAAAAAATACGGCCAACATCAAAAATCCTTTCTTTGCTTCTAATCTAAGAAAAGTTGTGGACGGTTATGACCCGAATTTACTTAAAGAAATGATGGAAGAGAAAATTTTCAAAACCGAACAAAATAATAATTCTATCGGTAAAGTTTGGGAAACTGCGGGTGGTTTTGCCCCCACCATCGGAATTATCGGAGCCGTATTAGGACTCATTCACGTCATGGGAAATCTTTCTGACTCCAGTAAATTGGGCACCGGAATTGCCGTCGCTTTCGTAGCCACCGTATATGGTGTGGGTTCCGCTAACATAATCTTTATTCCCTTGGGAAATAAGATAAAAAAACTGGGGATGAATGAAGTCCATGAGATGGAGATCATTATGACAGGGATTCTTGGAATCCAAGCAGGTCTAAATCCCAGGGTTATTGAAGACAAAATGAATAACCTAATTGGGGATCATGCTTCCCATGAAAAAGGTGAAGTCGAAAAGAAAGCTGCTTAATTTATGGCAAAGAAACGACATCACGAAGAGCATGAAAACCTCGAAAGGTGGCTTGTTTCTTATGCCGATTTCATCACCTTACTATTTGCCTTCTTCACCATTCTTTATGCTTTAGGCCAAACCGATAAAGCCAAATATCAAAAGGCTATTGAGAGCATTCAAAAGGCTTTTCTAACTACCGGCGGAGTTTTTCCTCAACGTGGAAGCCCTTTTACTCCCTTTATAAAAGAACAAGATAAAGGCTCACAAGTCCCGCCAAAGCCCAAAGACTTAGGTCCCAACTCAAAAACCGAACAAGAAATAATGGATCGAATTGCAGAGCAATTGAAAGGCATTTTTGAAAGATCCACAGGACTTGCAGCCGATCCCAAAGATATCGAAGTTTTAAAGAGCTCCAATGGTTTTAAAATTAGATTAAGCGAGACAATGCTATTTAAAGCTAATAGCGACAAACTAAAGAGAGAGCAAATCCCTTTTCTATTTGAAATGGGAAAAAGATTGGCCAGACTCGATTTACCCATTCAAGTTGAAGGTCATAGTGATAGAGTCGAAGGGCTACTTAATAAAGATTCCAATCGACAGGGGTGGCAACTTTCAGTGAATCGTTCCTTTAATATTTTGAAATTTTTAGTTGAAGGAGCAGAGTTTCCAAAGCAGAACATTTCAATTTCAGGCTTTGGTGATGTTCAACCTATTGCTTCTAATGATAGTCCTGAAGGGAGAAGAAAAAATCGTCGGGTGGAGATCGCCATCATCACTCCCGATCAAAACATTAAAGATCTGGAGTGGTAGAGCCAGTTAATCCGTTCTTTTGCTCCCCCACTTTTTTAACCTCTGGCTTAGTTAAAATATCTAGCTCCTTAATCAAACTTTCTAATTCAGCCGTTCCAGCCGCATTCATTTCTTCGGTTATATTATTTTTAAGTTGTTCCATAACTATAGGACGTGCTGAACGAGTAGGCGCTCCCAAGGAAACTCGGTCTGTGACCTCTTCCTTGCTATTATCTGTCCCACTGTGATCTGTATCCCCCCAACAAAGAACGGATGTCACAAGAATTAATGCCAACCACTTTAGCATTTTGACCCCTTTCAATACTAAAAAAGGCAGAGAAGAAGATCTTCTCTGCCCTAGAAACTCAAATGCTAGTCGTTTTGTCGTCGTAAGAAAGTCGGAATATCGTACTCTTCGGTTTCAAAGAAACGTTTGCCGATTTCTCGAGCCAATTGTCTTGCCGATTTCAAATCCTCAGATAAAGGCTCTCTTTTTTGAATAACAGGACTTGCTACTGTAGTTGCTATCTGAGGTTGTGAAGTCTCTTGAATCATTCTCTCAGGTTGCGCTTGAGGTGCAGCGACGGTTTCAGTGTTAATCACGATCTGTTCAACTGTCTGCTTAGCTTCAACCTCAGGATTAAATCCAGTGGCAATCACAGTGACCCTAACTTCATCTTTTAAGTTCTCATCAATAACGGAACCGAAAATAATCTCAGCATCTTCGTGGGCTTCTTCAGTGATAAGCGAAGAGGCTTCGTTGACTTCAAAGAGAGTAAGATCAGATCCCCCAGTAATGTTAATGATAATTCCAGTAGCTCCGTTAATAGCTACATCTTCAAGAAGTGGAGAAGAGATAGCTTTTCGAGCAGCTTCAATGGCTCTGTTCTCTCCTGAACAGATTCCAGTTCCCATCAGAGCTAAACCTTTATTGGACATCACGGTTCTAACATCCGCAAAATCGAGGTTGATTAAACCTCGAATGTTAATTAGATCCGAAATCCCTTTAACAGCTTGATAAAGAACCTCGTCTGCTTTTTTGAAACAATCTAGCATCGTAGTTGTTTCATTGGCGACATAAAGAAGTCTCTGGTTAGGAATACAGATCAAAGTATCTACAGCCTCTTTCAGTTCAGTGATACCTTTATCAGCATTTTTGCGGCGTTTCTTTCCTTCGAAGTTGAAGGGTTTAGTCACAACCCCCACTGTCAAAGCACCGACCTCCTTAGCAATGTTAGCGATTACCGGAGCGGCTCCCGTTCCAGTTCCTCCGCCCATTCCTGCGGTGATAAAAACCATGTCCGAGCCATACAACATCTCAGCAATTCTTGAACTGTCTTCCAGAGCGGCTTTTTTTCCTATCTCAGGATTAGCTCCAGCCCCTAAACCTTTGGTAAGTTCAGTGCCTAACTGGATATGATAAGGAGCAGGATTGTGATTCAGCGCTTGGTTGTCGGTGTTAGCAGCCACAAAGTCGACGCCACTAAGACCTAAAGAGATCATCGTAGCAATCGCATTAGTTCCTCCTCCCCCAACTCCAACGACCTTAATTTTTGCACCCTGAGCAGTTGTTTTTTCGACGATTTCAAACATATGATTCCTCCTAATTGGGGTCTGTTGCCTTTAGCTAAAAAACATCGCCTAACCAGGTTTTCATTCTGGTTATAACTTTTCCATAAACATTTTCCTGATCTTTAACTTTAAATACCGTATCAGAAGTCATAGGTTTGCCGTACATCAGTAAACCCACGGCCGTTGAATACATGGGAGAATTAACTACATCTAACAATCCCCCCACACCTTGAGGAGCCCCTCTTCTGACTGGCATTTCAAGAATAAACTCTGCTAACTCCGGGAACCCTTCAAGTAGTGAAGCTCCACCCGTAATCACAACTCCAGTGGACATAAGATGTTTAAATCCACTGTTACTGATTTCGTGACTCACCATCGATAGAATTTCTTCAACTCGAGGTTCAATAATTTTGGTTAAAACCGATCTTGAGATCTCTTTAGATTTTCTTCCGCCCATCATCGGGACTTCGATTATTTCTTCATTAGGAAGTAATGAAGCCATCGCGCAACCCGAGGCCACTTTGATTCTCTCCGCATCTTGAATCGAAGTTCTTAGACCTACCGCAATATCATTAGTGATATGATTGCCACCCATGGGAACCCCACCCGTATAAACGACACTTCCCCGTACATAGATCGCAATATCAGTTGTGCCCCCTCCAATATCAATTAAAGCAACGCCCAACTCTTTTTCATCGGAAGTTAACACCGCTTCTGCAGAAGCCAAGGGCTCTAAAACGATGTCAGAAACTTCGATTCCCGCTTGGTTTACGCACTTAATAATATTTTGAGCTGAAGCTACATTACCTGTAACCACGTGAACTTTAGACTCCAAACGAACCCCGCTCATTCCGAGCGGATCTTTTACACCCTCATGATCATTGATCGTAAATTCCTGAGAAATCACATGAAGCACTTCTCGATCAGTGGGAATCGCAATCGCTTTAGCCGCATCAATGGCTCGTTCGACATCTTGAGCTCCCACCTCTTTATTTTTAATTGCCACCACTCCAGTGCTGTTAAAACTTTTAATGTGACTTCCGGCTATTCCGCATTGAGCGTGAGTGATTTCAACGCCCGCCATGAGTTCAGCCACCTCGACAGCTTTCTTTAAAGCTTCAACTGTCGACGGTATATTAACAACAATCCCTTTTCTAATTCCTAGAGAAGCTTGTTTACCGATACCGATTATTTCAACACCTTCAGAAGCCATTTTCCCAATCACAACGCAGATCTTCGTTGTTCCGAAATCAATGCCTACAAGAAGATCGGATTGCTTTGCCGGTTTCTTAGAGCCAGACATATGCATCCCTTTTTGTTAAGTACTTCTGTTGTAACGGTTAAAGACGAGAGGTCACTTTTTTCTCTGGCTTTACACTCAGTTAGTGAATTTCACCACTCAGTGTATAAGCACTGGGTTATAAGTGCCCTTGGGGTAACTGTAGTTCTAATTGTGGATACTGACAACAGCTTTTTTTGGAAACATCAGATTAATTCTCTGAAGTTGTTGAATTTGACTAGGAGGGTCTAACAATAAAGTCTCTAAAACTTTCGACTGAGATTCCCAATTTTCAATATTCAAAAGGACTTCGAGTTTAGGATTCTCTAAAAATATTTTGAAGTAGGGATAATTTCCTAAAATGATTTGCGAGATACTGTATTTGGAACGAGCTAAAACTTTAAATTGATCGCCCATTGATAAAACCTTTGGCACATTCCATTTTTCTCGTTCAGCCGTGAAAGAGAGAAAGGGCAGATCTAAGGTTTTTAAAAGATTAGGACGAGCTTTTTCAATTATATTCCCCTTTGAATCCATAAAATAGGCAATGCCTTTGAAGACCGATAAGGCTTGAGGCCTTTTTGTTTCAACTTCAATCCACAAATGATCAGGATATTGTTTTTTGATCGTAACGTGTTCAATCCAAGGACGCTTTTCAAGATTAGAGATTAAATCCGCGGCACTCACAGCCACTAAACTTTTACCCTCTAAAATAGGCAACCAAGATTTCACCTCAGATACCGCTACAGGCCACTCAGAGGAGATTTTAACCTGCTTTATTTTAAACGGAGACAAAAGTTGAAAGTGATCCCCCAAAACCCCTCGTTCATTAGAAAACAAGAACCCTACCAATAGTAATAAAAACAACCCACCCCCCATGACACTTGTCCATTGGGGTAAACCCTCCCACATTGAAACGGATTTTACATCTTCAGACATAAATCCTCCTAAGCAGCTTTCTCTAGGTTTTTTTCATTAAAACTCTCTTCACCAAAAAAGAGATTTTGATACTGCTGTGTCACTACATTAAGTGAAGCGGATCTGCACAACTGTGCATTTAACTCCAAACCTAGCTCATTTCGTCTTGATTGCTCCTGGTAAAGCTCCAGAATTTTGATTCCCATCGTTTTAATTTCATAAGAAGGAATTAAAATTCCACTTTTTTCTGGAACTATAAAATCTTCAATGCCTGGAATTTCAACCGAGATCACAGGGACTTGATAAGCTCCCGCAATCATCACTGGAATAAAGTGATAATTTCTTAAGGGGGCGTAAAGAAACAGATCAAGAGAACCCACAACCGACTCCGAAACAGTTTCAATGATACTGACAGCTTTATTTAAATCTAAAGCACTAACCATTCTCGAGAAATGGTTATAGAGAGGCCCTCTTCCCAAAATATTAAAATGAATCTGAGAGCTCTGTTTGCTTACAAAATGAGCCACACAAAGTAAAAAATTAATATTACTTTCCATGGAAAAATCACAAAAAGTTCCCACCTGAAACTTGCCGCTATTTCGGTTTGGAAAGCTTTGCCAAACTCTCTTTGGCATCATTAAGGATCCAAGTTTTAACTGAGATTCAGGAATCTTCTTAATATCTCTAAAGAATCGATATTCTAAAGGACTATAAACAATCAAAGTTGTCGACTTAGGCAAGCTTGAAAAAAAGGGCTGAAATGAAAGGCCGTAAAGCTGTTTCTCTTCTTGGGGGGTATACAAAATCGATACAAAAACTTTTCCTGAGTTATAAGATTTAACTGATAAAAAATCTAAAGCTCTACGCCAATCTCGGGCCACTATCCAGAAATCGCCCTGAGCTCTTTTTTTAAAAAACCGTCGTTGGGCTTCAGTGACCCAAATCGTCTCGATCTGAGCAAATTGAGAAAGATTTTCTAAAATAGGTTCAATAGACGATCGCTCTGAGGGATCAAGATCGTTAAATAAAAAACAGGTGAGATTTTTTAGAATCATGGCTCTTATTAAATGTTCCGTAGATGAGATTAGAAATTTGAATTGAGAGAGGACTAAACTTCAGCTTGAAGTCTATCTCTCGTCCTTATGAACTGCTTAACTATTATACCGTATTTTCATTAATAAAGTCGATAAGACAACGCAGCATCCCAAAGTCTTTTTTTGTCCATTTAAAAACTAGACGCGGCAGTTCCATAATTTCCGGCTCGTTCTCCTCTTCAGGGAGTGGAGAAGACAGGCAAAGCTTTCCAGCTTTTAAAAAATCGGCAAACTCATGATTAATCTTTTCCAAGGCTTTTTCTGTGAGGGGTTTTTTAATTCGAATAGAGACCTTATCTCCCACATAACGCGTTGAATGGTAGTTTTTATAGAAGAGGTCAAAGTGGTCCAAAGCCTCTTCAGCGGTGTGGCAAACTTTGTAAAGGTGCCTATCGGAAGTTGAAATCAGTCCTTTCTTTAGCATGACTGTATTCAAAAAGTTAACCACCTTAGACCAGTAACCGTAATCTTTTGTTTCCAGAAAAACCACAGGAACGGGATTGGTTTTTCCAGTTTGAAGCAGAGTTAAAGCCTCAAAAGCTTCATCAAAAGTTCCAAACCCACCTGGGAAAAAGGCAAAGGCCCAGGCCTCTTTAACAAGGAATAATTTTCGAGTGAAAAAATATTTGTAATTAATTAACCCTTTATCTGGATCGATAAACGAATTGGCACTTTGCTCAAAAGGAAGCTTAATATTAAGGCCAAATCCCCCTTTAGCCGTAGCCCCCTCATTTCCCGCGGCCATAATTCCAGGCCCCCCACCCGTAATCACCATATATTTTCTTTTAACCGCTTTCTGAGCAAAATCTTTAGCTAGAATGTAAAGTGGATCGGCCGAGTCGATTCGAGCCGAGCCAAACATAGTGATTTTGGGCGATTGCCGATGAGGACGAAACATTTTAAAGGAAAAACGCAACTCTTTTAACGCAGTTGCTGAAATTTTGAGATTTAAACTCCCAGGATTCTCTTTGGCTAACTTAATAGTTGCCTTAAAAATATCCGAAATAATCTTTTTTCTTAGGGGGGTTTGCTCTCCCACCATTTCATGAAGGGAGTCCTCTAACTTATTCCATTCTGGCCCTAAACTGTCCTGTTTCATTTTATCATTTATTTTAGATTTCAATTTGCCTGCTCGTTCGGTTTAAGAGAAAATTTATAAACTGTGAAATCAAAATCTTTTATTCAACAACTTATTAAAAAAACTGTTTATTGGCAGGCGATCTTTTCCTTAATTGGATTAACCACCAGCCTCTATCTGTTTGTTCATCATACCCGACTCAAGAGCGGAATCCAAGAATCGGCTAGTTTTTGTTCGTTTGGTAAGTACATGGATTGTGACTCAGTGAACGTTAGCCGTTACTCAGAAATTTTTGGAATCCCTATTGCGGCTGTGGGCGCTGTTTATTTCTTTCTTTTGCTGGCTCTAAGCCTCTTAGTTCCTTCGCAAGAAAAGGCTTTCTCAACACTTCAGAAAATCATGGCTTGGTTAACTGGCCTTGCCACACTCTACAATCTGATCCTCTTTTTCGGGGTTCAACTGATTATTCTTAAAACCTTCTGTTTCATCTGTTTTCTAACCTATCTTTGCACTGCAGGTCATCTTTTCTTCAATATAAAACTAGCGGGAGCTTCTAAAGAGGGTTTTAAAGAAACACTACTTACTGCTTTTAGTAAGCCCCATTTTCCTCTTTTAAAAACGATTCCAAAGATGCGATGGCTTTTGGGAGCTGTGAGTCTAATTTCATTCATCGTGGTGATTGTTTTTTTACCCTATTTTATTCGTAGCAAAAGTTCAGCTAATAGCTTTGTGGAAAACTCAATCCAGCAATTTTATTCTCAGTGGAAAGAGATGCCTCAAAAGAAAATTCCAGTGAGTCTCGGGGATGGCACCTGGGGAGATCCTAATAGTCAAATTCAAATTGTGGAGTTTAGCGATTTTGAATGCCCCTTCTGTAGAAAGGCTGCTTTTACTTTGCACACAACTCTTAAACTCTTTAAGAATCGTGTGTTCTTCGTGTTTAAAAATTTTCCTCTAGATTCTTCCTGCAACCCCAATCTTCCCTATCAACTGCATGCTCATGCCTGCAAACTCGCCAGACTGGCTACCTGTTCTCAAACAAAAGGGAAATTCTGGGCTTATCATGACCAAGCTTTCCTAAAAATGACAGATGAGGATATAAAAGAGGGATTTGATCACATCTCAGAAACTCTCAAACCTATTTTTTCTAAAGAGGAAATCTCTAACTGCCTTTCTGATGCAAAAACCTTAAAAAAAGTGATCGAAGATGTCAGTTTGGGAAGCGAATTAAAAATAAAAGCAACTCCCTCAGTCTTTATCAATGGTAAGTTGATTACAATCCCAATCACCGTTGAATCGATGGAAAAGTTAATCTCATTAGAAGAGGGGTTATTTAAGTAATAAAAACTCTCTCTTTTTATGCTGCCAAATGAGTATCGCTAGAAGATTTTTTTGTATCCCCTTCAGAAGGCTTATTTATATTATCGCTGGAATCTCCTCTTCGCCAAGCGTGAAATCTTTGCACCCAGCCAAGTAGTTTTTCAGGAGCATGGTTTTTCTTCCATACACCCGCTGCGTATTTATTAGCCTCTCCTAATGTGGGATAGATATGAATTGTCCCTAAGATCTTATTCATTCCAAATCCATGTTTCATTGCAGAAACAAATTCCACAATATAGTCACCCGCGTGATCGCCTGTAATCATGGCTCCTAAAATCTTATCTTTTCCTGGCGCTGTAAGGACCTTCACAATGCCATGAGCTTCCTGATCTGCAATAGCTCGGTCTAAATCATCAATACCGTAAATAGAGACCTCATAAGGAATCTTTTTTTCTTTCGCTTCATCTTCACTGAGACCGACACGAGCCACTTCAGGATCTGTAAACGTACACCAAGGAACCACTCGGTAATCGACTTTGAATTTCTTCAGAGATCCAAACAAAGCATTAACCGAAGCAAACCATGCCATGTGAGCCGCGGTATGAGTAAACTGGTAGGGGCCTGCGACATCTCCTACGGCAAAAATATTGGGATAATTAGTTCTTAGAAAAGCATCTACCGCAATGGTTCCTTGTGGAGTGATAGTGACCCCTAACTCTTCCAAACCAAATCCCGATATATTGGCTTTTCTTCCCAGTGCCATAACGACCTGATCAAATTCAATGCGAGAATCTTTTCCATTGGTTTCAATGATAAGATAATTTTTATTGTTCTCAATGATAAATTCTTTAGCGATAGCCTCCAGGTGAAGTTGAACGCCATCTCGTTTAAAGCTTTCCTGAACAAGCTCGGCAGCTTCCTTGTCTTCACGATGAAGAATTCTAGGGCCTCTTTGTACGAGATTTACTTGAGCTCCTAATCTTTGAAAACACTGTGCGATCTCACACCCGATAGGCCCACCTCCAACAACTAAAAGATTTTTAGGCTTTTCTCGTAAAGACCAAATGGAATCGCTATCTAAAAATTTTATTTTTTCAACCCCCTTGATAGGCGGTGCAGCAGGTCTTCCACCCGTAGCTATAATTATATTCTTAGCAGTAATGATCTTTCCATTCACAGATACTTCATAAGGGCTTAAAATTTTAGCAGTGCCTGAGAGGCACTCCACTCCCAAACCTGAATACCTTTCAATCGAATCGTGAGGCTCAACTGTTTTTATTACATTTTGAACTCGATTCATAATATCAGCGAAATCAAATTCCACAGTTGCATTTTTAATTCCAAACTCTTTATGTCGACGAATATAAGAAAGAATTTTAGCTGATTTTATTAAAGCCTTACTAGGTACGCAGCCTGTATTTAAACAGTCCCCGCCCATTTTGTGTTTTTCAATCAAAACAACTTTAGCTTTAACTGCAGCAGCGATATAAGAAGAAACCAAGCCTCCTGATCCCGCTCCAATGACTGCAATATTGTAATCAAACTTTTTGGGCTTTTTAAATCTTCGAAGAATCTTATTTTCTTTATAATAATTTAAAACTGTTTTCGCAATCAGAGGAAAAATGCCCAAAAGCACAAATGAAAAAAGTATCGAGGGTGATAAGATACCCTTTAAAGATTGCAGTTGGGATAACTGAGTCCCTGCATTAACAAAAACAACCGTACCGGGAAGCATTCCCAATTGACTCACCCAAAAGAATTTTCCCACAGAGATGGGAGTCAGCCCCATAACTAAATTAATCATGAAAAATGGAAAAGCAGGAATCAATCTTAAGCTAAAAAGATAAAAAGCACCTTCCTTTTGAATTCCGGCATTGATAGCACCTAAGCTGTCTTTAAATTTAGCTTGAACAACATCTCTCAAAAGAAAACGGGAAACTAATAAAGCTACGGTAGCTCCAAGTGTTGATGCAAATGAAATTAGAACTAAGCCTGTTCCCAGACCAAAAAGAGCACCGCCGGCTAAAGTGAGAATGGTAGCTCCTGGAAGGGATAATGCAGTAGATAAAACATAAATAAGAAAATAGCCCCCCAGTGTTTTTATTGGGTTTAGCTCGTAGAAGTTTTGAAAGGAAGATTGTTGCTCTCTTAAGTAATTTAAAGTGAGATAACTATCTAAATTAAACTTAAAGAATAAAATCACCAAACTCACAATTATTGCGACCAAAAAACCTTTTAAAACAAAGCTCTTTTTCAATTAGCACCTCTGAACTAGTATCGGGATTTTGACATTTATTATTTAGCCTGTGTTAATACCGGGCGACTTTGCGAATTGATTCAGAAGCATGCGATTAAGACTTGGCGCGCCGATCTCGCATTAACTCGCCATATTAAACTTTATTGGCATGCAGACCCTGTGAATTTAGGAATCAGTAGAACAAGCTTATCCCCTGAAAATACCGAAGGGAGCGAATCTATCTTCTTAAGAGCATTTTTTGCAAAATCGATCTCAGCACGGTTTGCCTTGCCTGGTGCTTTTACTTCATCTACATATTTTTTCAATCGGTCAAATACCTGATTGCCCCGCCCGTTAACCCCTTCAGTGAAAGCTGCCAAGCCTCTTTCATCCACTAAAAAATACTGAAAGAAGATATTTCTTAATTCCTGACCTGCCCCCACTTTTTTCGTAAGGTGCTCGGTAAAAATTTCATTCACATCTTTCACCTCTTTATCACTACAAGTAGTATCCGATTCATTAGCAGTACAAATAAAAAAACCATATTGGGTGGGTTCTGAACTCACCGGAACTTTAAATATGTTTTCCGCTTTTTTCTCCTTGAATAAAGAACTGGGGATATCCCAACTCAAAGACTTTCCTTTCCCTGAAAGATCTTCCAAAGTCGCAAGTAGTTTATGATTTGGAGCTGCTTTAAGATCCATTAAAATCGCATCAGCATCCCCCGGATTACAGATAGGCTTAATTGAAATTACAATCTTAAGTTGAGCTAGCTCCCCTTCTTTGGGAAGAGCCATTCTCTTTAATCCTGCCAATTTCTCGGCCCGATCTTTCTTAACAAGTGCTTGATAAGCCGTTCCTCCAGAAGAAAACGGAATAGTTTTTTCCGATTTAACAATTTGAGGCTCTTTTCTTTCGCTAGAAGATTGCTCAACGGGAGTCCCCAGAGAAAAGGTCAAATGGCCTTCTCGTTTTTTAAAGACGATAAAAATCAACACCATTGTCAAAGCCAACACTACGATAATCTTATTTTGTCTAATCATGGAAGTTTCCTTAAGTAATTACATCTTATCAGTTTTTTTCCACTTAATCCGCGGAATCTCTAACAGAAAAGTGAGCCGCTTAGCGCAATAAGTACCGTACTCCGCGCCGAACAAGCTTAGTAATCTTAGGATGATTTTGTAATGGCTTAGAAATCCTTTGCCTTACTATGTAAAGCTACGGGCCCTGTTTTTTTAGAGTCGGTACCTCTTTTCAAATTGGTTATGATTTTTGTATCGAGTTCTCCATTCGTTAGAAGAGTCTTTGATGAAGGAATCGGTGATGTTGCCGGCACAGGGTCACAATATTATTAAGGCTATGCTCTCCACCGCTCGCAATGGGTTTTTTGTGGTGGA
>SXPJ01000022.1 GCA_005776395.1 Bdellovibrionales bacterium
GGAGTTGGGAACCATATATTGGAATTAGATCAAAAATTATTGGAACGGAATAATACCACAATTATTCAAATGTTTTATACAAAGCAAGAACATATTCATCGTCAAGAACTTCATATCGGCCAAGGCAGGTTGATACAAATTCCTATTTATCACTCGCTTATTTCAGGAAAATCTTACAGAACAAAAAATTTAATTATAAAAAACCTCACTAAAAAAGCAGGGCTAAAGGGTATTGTGACGTTCTTATTAAAATCAGAAAAATCATTCCTCTTTTTTAGAAAGTTCCCTTTCGTTAAAGATTTTTATTATTCATCGCCATATCCTTTCGTTCAATTATGGAGACCTCTTCGGAGTGCTTTAGATGAGTTTCCAGTAGATCTAATTATTAACCACGCTCCATTCTTACTTGATCAAGGGAATTTTATTCATAATGAAGGGTTAAGAAGAAATATTCCTGTTGCAATGGAAAATCATAATGAAAATAAAAAATTAGAAACAAACATTTCGCTTCATTCGTTATCAAATATTTACGAAAATATAGCGGTAGTATCCTCATTAGATGTCCCCAATCGATTAGTAAATAAAACAACAGTTCTTGGGAATGGTATTGATGCTGATTTCTTTTCTGAAGATAAAGTACTACTAACAGAAGTTAAACACTTAAAACAAGAATTAAACATTGAAGATGCGGAGAGGGTTATTTTTTTTCCAGCGAGAGTTTGTTATGACAAAGGGGTCATAGACAGTATTTACATCGCAAATTCATTAAAAAGGAAAAGCTTGAGATTTAAAATGTTTCTTGTAGGCACCCAAGAAGAAGTTCAAGAACATATGGAAGAGTTTCATCAAATGATTATTCAGTTTGATTTGGCAAATAATGTTTTTTTTACAGGGCATCTTGATAAAGAAAAATTGCGTATTATGTATCGATTGAGCGATGTTGTGCTTTTGTCGTCCTATACGGAAAGTGTTCCCAGAGTGTTACTGGAAGCGCAGACTATGGGTAAGCCTGTTGTTGCCTATAATAATAGCGGTATACGAGAAGCGTTATTGAATGGTAAGACCGGTTATCTGGTAGAAGATAGAAATGTTGATGAATTTGCCAGTAGATTAGAAGAGTTGTTAAGTGATCAACAAAAACGTGAAGAAATGGGAAGAAAAGGAAAACAGTTTATTTTACCTGAATTCACCCTGCCTACATTAGCCGAGCGTCATGAGCAGTATTATTTAAAGGTGCTCCACCCCCTCCTGTTATCTACTCCTACTCTGAGAGGAAAAGTGTTTAGACACATCTCTAATGCTTTAACGCGCCGAATGACCAGAATTTATTTTGCGACTCTTCATGACCCAAGCCAATACTTAGCTCCAGGTGTCAATACAGCAAAAAATGTAGCTGTATAAAAAACCAGTAGGGGACATTTAATTTTTTTAAAACCATTCTATTGAACACTCAAAACAGAGATTGAGATTTACGATAAGAGTATAGAAGACCTTTGAGATAGAGTCGCTGGTGTCCACACGGCTTGTGACTGATAAATATCGGCCTCTTCGGGAGAGCAGGCTCATGGACTACCGGCTGATGAGGATACCTACAAGTGGCGCAAGAGCTATAAAAAGCTCTTCTGACCACGGATAGTCGAGTTCAATGACACGGCTCACAATATCTCTGTGACGATCTTAAATAACGAAGGCCAGTGACGCCTTCATAGCTGGAATTCATTAGTCGCGTCGCCTAGAAGAAAGCCTCAGTCGCATTACTTCTGAATCAATTCGGCAATTCGCGTTACAACACATTCTCTTAAGGTTGATAGCCTTTACACCGATAAACTTAAAGAAATCCTTTTCTCTTTATGAATTTATCATCCAAAAAAGAATGGCTTGTTAGAACCAAGTCTCGTGAAGTTATGGGCCCCTTCACGCAAACTGAGTTGGTCGAACAGCTTAACAAAAATATCATCTCCACTCAGGATGAGATCTGCAATAGTAATGGAAACTGGATCTCTGCCACTATTCTCGCAAGCCGAGAAAGTGACGAAATTACACGAACAAGTTCTAGGATGAATACAAGTTCGATTGAATTAACTAAGTCGGATCTGACCCCAACTTCAACGAGCACCGATAAGATTCTTATTTCAGAAGACAAAAAAAAATCTTCAGAAACTTCGCCACTCAATCGTCCCATCTTCAATGAATCACAGAACTACAATTCAAAAACAAATGAGAACACAACTAACAGCCAGGCTCAAAACTCTGCTAGAAAAGCTTCAATTCAATCGCCAGCTAAGTATCCGTTACTGACCGCAATCATTTTAACTTTTATTACGATCTTTGTTTTCTATCGTCCTCAAAATACCACAAGAGAAACATCTGAAGCCAACCCCTTAAAATCAAGTACAGGACGAAAAGAAAAAGAGGAGAGTGAAATTGTTAAACAGACAAAATCGCTCATTAAACTTGGAAAGACAAAACAAGCATTAAAACTTCTAGCCAATTATCATGAATCTCACTTAAAGACCGATTCGAGCCACCTCTCTCTTTATGCGGCTCTTCTCATTACTGAAGGGGAGTCTATTGTACGAGCTAAGAAACTATTAGAGCAGGTATTAACAGCTCCTGAAAACTCTTTAATTAAATCCGAAGCTCATCTTTGGCTAGGATACCTATTGCTCTCCGAGGACGAAGGGGACATGGGGGAGAGCCATTTTCTAGAAGCACTCCAATTGGCCCCTAAAGATCCTATCGCAAGATTTAATTTGGGTAGAGCCTATCTAAAGCAGGAAAAATACCAACAAGCATTGGACTATCTCCAGTTGGCCGAATTGGAACTCCCAAGTTTCTGGTTAATTCAAATTCACAAAGGATGGGCAAAACATGCTATCGATCTAAATATCGATGCAAACCTTGCCTTCAAATCCGCAGTGACCCATTCAAAAGATCGTTGGATCAATTACATTTATCAAGCCATTTTTCACTTAAAGACTAAGGACCATGAGGCTGCCAGAAACACCATATTTAAAATGCTGGGAAGAGATCCCGATTACGAGAGACTTAGCCCTATTCCATTAGGTTTCTATCAAAGCAAGAGCAATTACGACGAATATCTTACCGCCTATACGTTGGCCATGGAAAAAGGCACCGCAGAAGAGAAATCAATAGGAAAAATCTACATCACTTACTTGGCCAATGCCCTCTCTCGTGGTGATGATTGGAAAAAAATGGATAATCTAGCTAATCGTTCTAATAATCTTTTGCCTCGCATATTAAGTTTAAAAATGATGCTTCCCCACTCTATAGATGCCAGTTATCTAAAAGCTGTTCTGGCAAAACTCCCACCCAACCTTGATTATTTTGGCCCTTTTGCTTATGTGTTACGTGCTCAAGCCAGAGAAAAGCTTAATCAAATTTCAGAGGCCCAATTAGATTATCAAAAGGCCTTGGCTCTAGATCCTACCTGCGCCACAGCTATGTGGTATCAATACGAGCTTTTCAAGAAGCTTCGTAGGGCCCCCGAAGCCAGAGAGATTCTAAAAAATCTTATCGTAGCTCATCCCGACTTCATCCCTGCCCTTGCCGAATCTTCTAACTTTTAATAGATTCTCCCAATCTTGTTAGTAACTATTTATCCTAGTCTGAGAGGAGATTTGCATGAAACTTCTTGTTTTAGGAACCGGGGCTCGAGAGCACGCCATAGCCTGGAAGCTCAAACAATTTTCCCATGAGGTTTATCTCCATCCTGGAAATTCAGGAACTCTTAAAGCAGGATTTCCCAATTTAACTCCTGCAATCTCTTTGAAAGAGATCGCTATTCAAGCCAAAGAAAAAAACATTTCACTTATAGTCATAGGGCCCGAAACACTGCTGGCCGAAGACTATGCGACACACCTTAGGCATGAGGGGTTCTTAGTAGTCGGACCAGGAAAAGAGGGGGCTCAACTAGAAACTAGTAAACTTTTTTCTAAAGAGTTCATGTTACGAGCGAACGTACCCACAGCTAAATTTATTGTTCACAATGACATGAATGAGTTTAAGAACCAGTTAAATCAATTTCCTTACCCCAAGGTTCTCAAACTTGAAGGGCTTGCAGCGGGTAAGGGGGTAGTTATTGCTAAAAATGAAAAACAGGCCATGGAGTTTGCCGAGAACATTTGGATTCATCACCTCTTTGGAGCTCTTCCCCAGCGACTCATCGAAGAGGAGTTTATTGCAGGGGTAGAGCTTAGTTACTTAGGACTTTGTGATGGAAAAACTTTTATTGCTCTCTCCTCTTCAACCGATTTCAAACGGGTCTTTGATCATGATGAAGGGCCCAATACGGGGGGAATGGGAGCTATTTCCCCCTCCCCTTATTTAAACGTTGAGCTCGAAGCTAAAATAGATCAAACCATTGTAGGTCCGATTTTAGAAACACTTCAAAGAGAGAAGCTGGATTTTAAAGGCGTTCTCTATATCGGCATTATGATCGATAAAAACCAGAATCCCTTTGTTTTGGAATTCAACACCCGCTTTGGAGATCCTGAAACTCAAAGCCTGATGATAAGAATGGAGAGTGATCTTCTCCCTGCCTTAATAGCTACAGCTAAAAAAGAGCTAAGCTCAGCCCTCCCATTAAAATGGAAAAAAGAGACTGCGATCTATGTAGTTGCAGCAAGTAAAGGCTATCCGGAAAATCCAAAAACAGGGGATCTCATTCAAGGGCTCGAGCTGAACTGTTCTGAAACTGAAATCTTTTTTGCCGGAGTAAGATCACAAAACTCAGATTTAATTACCTCTGGAGGACGAGTTTTAGGGATTGGAGCTTTAGGAGCTGACAGTTCAAAGGCTCGAGAAAAGGCCTATCGACGTTTAAAGCAAATCTCATGGCCGGGGATGCATTACCGCACAGATATTGGTATTTCCAAGTAAAACTAACGAATGTAACTTCAATTTGACATTTCGTGTCACACCCTTTAAATCACTACTCTTTCAATTTTTATTTATGAAATTATTTAAACTGAATCTATTAATACTTTTGCTAACTCTATTTTCCTCTGCAAAAGCTCTATCTGAAACCTGGAACGTCTTTGGACCCGATGAACGAAAAGCTATAACCCTCTTTAATTACCCCTACAGAACTGTGGGATATATCGAGAGCACACGATGCACAGGAGTCCTCGTGGGAAAACAGCTTGTTCTCACAGCGGCTCACTGTGTTATTAACCCCATTACCCAAAAATTAAGAACCGATCTTACCTATTTTCGCCCTAACTATATGCATGGAAAGAGTTATCAGAAATCTTGGATAACTCACCTATGGGTAGGCACAAAGGATCTTAAAAATCACCAAGAAGATGATTGGGCAATTTTAAAAATTGCTGACAAACTTGGAGAGGGATTTGGATGGATGGAGATCAAAGAAGAGACCGAATCGCCCGTACAATGCATGGGCTACTCAGCCGATTTATTTGGCGGAAAAACTCCCACCCTTCATGAGAACTGCAAATTGCTTTCTGAAACCCAAGGTATTTTACTCCATAATTGTCACGCCACAAGAGGCTCCTCCGGCGCTCCAATCTTTGTAGTTGAAAATGGCAAGGCCTATATTGTTGGATTAAATGTGGGCGAATATCGCGGGGATAGTGAGAGATCTCTACATCTTCCTAAGTACGAAGAAAAATATGCCAACACAGCTGTAAACCCTTCTCGATTCAAAGATAAAATCGAAAAACTCCGACAACAAGAGAACCAGTAAAGCAAAACTCTTTGACGAGTTTACTACTATTTAATATTCTTCTTCTTCATAATTTTGTCTTAAGAAAGGCAACTCACCATGGCAAAAGTATTTCCATACAAAGCGCTTTATTACGATAACAAAACTTTTAATGATTTAACTTCACTCGTAATTCCCCCCTACGACAATATTCCAGGGGGAGAAGAACAAAAATATTTAAAGCGAAGTCCTTATAATTTTGCTCATGTCCTATTACCTCATAGTGCCGATGAAGATTACTCTCATGCCAAGGATCTTTTAAAGAAGTGGCAAGAACAGCACATTTTAAAGGAAACAGGAATCCCCTGTTATTATCTCTACCAGCAAACATTTGAAGCTTATGGACAAAGCCATATTCGTCACACTTTGATGTGTGCAGTTGAACTTCAACCATTCTCTGAAGGTATTATCCGCCCTCATGAAAACACCTATGGACAATACAAGGCCGATCGACTTCAAATTTTAAGAAAAACTCAATGCAATCTTAGTCATGTTTTTGGCATGGTTAACGACGGAGAGGGCTTTCTTGAAGGAATTTTTGAAAAGTGGATGTTTGAACCTCCATTCTTAAAAGCTCAAACCGACGATGGAACTGAACATAGGCTGTGGAAAGTGGAAGGGGCTAAATATCCTGAGGTGACTGAGTTCTTTAACGACAGACC
Source organism: Bdellovibrionales bacterium (assembly GCA_005776395.1). Taxonomy (GTDB): domain Bacteria; phylum Bdellovibrionota; class FAC87; order UBA2466; family UBA2466; genus UBA2466. Next base: position 6,409 of record SXPJ01000022.1, read on the forward strand.
TATCTACATCGTGGATGGCCATCACAGATACGAAAGCGCTTTAATGTATGCCAAAGAATGTGGAGCTTATGGAGATCCCAAAAAGCCTGCCTCTCAGATGCTTTTTGCCATAGCTAACACTTTCGATCCCGGACTCATTGTTTTTCCTACTCACCGAGCCGTAAAAAAAGGGACCTGTAACTCTTTAGACTTAGGAGCCATTGAGAAGCAATATCAGCTCCTCCCCTTAGCTCCGCAAGATCTATTTAGCTTCGTAGAAAAGCCCCAAATGACACCTCAATTTGCTCTCTACTACCACAACCAGTTGTACTTAGTGATTCCAAACAACTGGCAAAATGAAGCTGATAAAATTGGAAAATCGGTAGCTAAGCTATCGGTGATCTGGTCAGATCATAAGTTCGCAAAAGAATTCTGTGGAATAGATGATAGCCATCGCTCCCAAAAGATCTCCTACGACAAAGATGCTAAAGCTCTTTGGGAAAAAAGAGACAGTTACGAATTAATTATTTTCCATGCTCCACCCGCTGTTTCCGATGTGACTAGTGTAGCAGATGAAAAACGATTCATGCCTCAGAAGTCGACCTATTTTTTCCCAAAACTCGCCGCAGGATTTACCATGCGGCGGTTGGAGTAATTGCTTCTAATTTATTGTTGATAGAACTTATTGCCATCAATAGAAAGCTGCTGCAGATACTGACACGGCTGAAAGCGTACGCCTAAAGTTCGAGTTAAAATATCTAACTCACTAACGATAGTTTCAGAACCTACAGAATCGGCATAGCCTAATAGGCCCCCTCTAAAAGGGGCAAAGCCGGTTCCAAAGATCATTCCCACATCGATATCCGATACATTTCGAACAAGTCCTTCGTCCAAAATACGAGCCGCTTCATTCACCATAACGTAGGTGAGTCGCTTGATGATCTCCTCATCGGAGATCTCTTTTCCAGGTTTAACCCCCATTTGGGTCAAAAGTTCACTGTCTTCAGCACGTTTACCCTCAGAGTGAAGATAGATTCCTTTGCCCGATTTTTTTCCAAGTCTACCCTCTTTAGCTACCCAATCAATAGCGGTGGGCGGTTTCATTCTTTCCCCAAAAGCCTGATACAGCACATAAGAAACTTTGGCGGCCACATCAAGTCCGACTTCATCTAATAGAGTGATCGGCCCCATAGGCATTCCAAACTTTTCCATCACATTGTCTAATCGTGTAGGAGAAACCCCCTCAAGCAGTAGATAAACAGCCTCATTAAGGTAAGGGGCTAAAATTCGATTAACCACAAAACCAGGAGCATCTTTCACCACAATAGGGGTCTTTCCTACTTTTTTAGCGTACTGAAATACAGTGGCTACCGCTTCGTCTGAAGTCTCTTCACCTCTAATGATTTCAACCAAAGGCATTTTATCGACAGGATTAAAGAAGTGCATCCCAACAACACGTTGAGGATCTTTTATAGCTTTGGCAATTTCAGTAATGGAAAGACTTGACGTATTGGAAGCAAGAATTGTTTCTGGAGAGACCTTCTCACTCAACTCTTTAAAGATCTTCTTTTTCACTTCAAGAGACTCCACCACAGCTTCCACCACCAAATCCAAATGGCTAAAACCGCTATAATCCACAGTCCCTTCAATTCGCTCCATGATATTGGCAAGCTCGTTAGGTTTCATTCTTTTCTTATCGAGGAGTTTTTTAAAAACCTTGTGAGCCGCTTTATAGCCTTTAGCTACCGCATCCCACTGAATATCTTTCATTCGAACTCGGGTTCCTTTTGCAGCAAATAACTGAGCAATGCCGCCGCCCATAACTCCGGCCCCCACAACCCCTGCTCTCTTAATCTCTTTTCCTGTAATTTTTCCTTCAACCCCTTTATCTTTTTTTACTTTATCTTGAAGGTAGAAGATTCCGATTAAACATTTAGACTCAGGGGTCACAACTAAGTCAGTAAAAGCTTGAGCTTCAACTTTAAGCCCTTTTTCAATATCCACACCATAGGTTTTCTTCAAAGTATCAATAATTCGTAACGGAGCAGGATAATTCCCTCGGGTTTGTTTCATGACCTGCTTCTTGGCCAGATCAAAGATCACCCATTTACCGCCAGGCATGTTCTCTAACAAACGATCTTTAAAGTGGGTCTCATAGGTTCGTTTTTTCTTGGTCTTAGCCAGTTGTTGAGCCCAAGCGATAGCTTTTTCCTCTAAGAACTCAACAGGAACTACCTTATCCACTAAACCAATTTTTTTCGCTCTTTTTCCATCAAGACTTTTTCCAGTTAAAATTAGGTCCAAAGATTTCTCAAGTCCTATAAGTCTAGGCATTCTCTGAGTGCCACCCCATCCAGGTAGAACCCCTAGCAAAACTTCAGGAAGTGCAATCTTAGTTTCAGGAGCATCACTTGCCATTCGATAATCACAAGCTAAAGACAACTCAGTTCCACCGCCCATGCAGGCTCCGTGAATAGCAACAATCGAGGGGGTGGAAAGGTTTTCTAAATAGGTGAATACAGCTTGAAGCTTCATCAACGACTCAGTAGTTGCTTCTCCACGAGCCAGACGCTGAATTTCAGAGATATCAGCACCCGCAATAAAAATAGTGGGTTTTCGACTAATGAGCACAATGGCTTCAATAGCCTTGTCCTCCTCAATTTGCAGACAGAGTTCAAAGAGTCGAAGCATATTTGGAGTCGATAACTTATTAGCCTTCTCCTGATACTGATCAAAGTAAATAACTCCGATGTTCCCTTTTTTTTCAAGAGTGATCGACTTCTCAGCGACAGAAAAAAGATCCTCTTTAAAACTAGCTTTAAAACTAGCGACTTCCTGTTTGAAATTTTCTCGTGTGAGTTCCATTAGTTTCTCTCCAATAAGAAGGCTGCACCTTGTCCACCACCGATACAGAGGGTTGCAAGACCTTTAGCCACTTTTTTGCGTTTCATTTCATTGAGTAGAGTTATCACCAAACGGCCTCCTGTGGCCCCTACTGGATGCCCCAGAGCGATAGCTCCTCCATTCACATTTAAAATTTCGTCTCTCAGCTCACCTAAAGCTTTTTTACGCCCTAGTTTCTCCTGAGCATACTGGTCTGAACCCCAGGCTTTTTGATTAGCTAAAACCTGAGCCGCAAAGGCTTCATTAAGTTCCACTAATCCAATCTCGGAGAAATCCATTCCCATTTCATCTAATAAGGAAGAAGAGGAATAGATAGGGCCCATGCCCATCCGTTTAGGTTCACAGCCTGAGAAGGTAAAACCACTAAGGGTTCCCAAAACTTCTCTACCTTCAGCTTTTGCCTTTTCTTCCGACATCAAAAGAAGAGCTACCGCTCCATCTGTAATAGGACAGGCATTTCCTGGAGTCACAGTTCCATTTTCTTTATCGAAAAAGGGTTTGAGTTTAGCCAAACTCTCCATGGATTGTCCCTCTCTAGGACCTATATCAGTTTCAATGATCTCTTGATAAAGGGGTTCAATCACCATCGGAGCTATTTCATCTTTAAATTTACCGGCCTTTTGAGCCTCAATGATTCGCTGATGAGACTTAACAGCAAAAGCATCCTGAATTTCACGCGTGAGATGGAAATCTCTTGCTAAAATCTCAGCCGTTTGCCCCATATTTAATCCCGAAATGGGATCGGTCAATCCTTCCATGATAGAGACGATAGGCTTCAACCACTGAGGTCTAAAATGTGTCATCTTTTCTAGCTTTTCGACATTTGACTTAGAAAAGTTCAAAGTGGCGAAGAGTTCCTTCATCTCCTCACCAAAAATCAAAGGCATGTTGCTCATGCTTTCAGTGCCACCGACCAACATCGTATCAGCAAGCCCCGCACCTATCTTCAAACACCCTTGAGCAATAGCCTCCATCGCTGAAGCGCAATTTCTGTGAACTGTGTAAGCTGGAACGTTTTCATGAAAACCCGCTCTTAAAGCTATCACTCGAGAAATATTGGCCGCATCTACCGGAGTTCCAGCATTTCCCATCACGACTTCATCAACCTGGCTATAATCCCACTCCGCTCTGGCCATCGTTTCACGAACAGCCGCCACCCCTAAGTGAACAGCACTACAAGCTTTAAGCTTAGTCCCCGCTTTAGCAAAAGGGGTACGAACTCCCGCAACTACTGCCACTCGTTTCTTCTGATTTTTTCCTATCCAAGCTTTCATCCCTCACTCCTTTTTCGAAGACAGCAAAAGCATTTTTTCTTTAATCAATGCGATATCATAGACCGCCATTAAGAAAAGACAACCGCTAAAGAGAGAGGTAACTTTTTTGAAAAAAGTCTAGTTCAAATTTATTTCGGAAATTTTTTTATAGTTTTTTTTACCTTTTAAAGAATGACACAGCGAACTCATTGATGATCTCTTTCAATCTTGCTTTACCAATGTAATAATAATCTTGTTCTTAAGTATTTTAACCCGGCATTACTTTTCTTAGAGGAACGGAAAATGGCTATGTGGCAATGTCACTACTGTCGTACTCTTCTTTCTCTTGAAGTTCAGAGTAAGAATCGTCTTTGCCCTACTTGTGGAAGTGATCTCCACTGTTGTCGCAACTGTTCTCTATTCGATGAGAACCTAAGCTCCAAATGTAAAGAGCCAGATAGCCCCTGGATAAAAGATAGAGGGACTCAGAATAGTTGTTCATTTTTCGAGTTCAATTCAGCTGCCTTACCTCCCAAAATAATACAAGTAACTGAATTCACATCAGAATCTGAAAAAGCCAAGGAGGCTTTTCGGGCCCTCTTTCGAAATTCTTAAATTCACGCTCAATCCCATTAATTATTGACATTGTTGGACTAAAGTCGTAATGCTGTCCCTTCAACTTTAAGTATAAGTAGGAATTAATGGCTACGAAAAAGACTGAATCAGAAGAAAAAGAAACCAAAAAGGCAGCTAAATCCACTAAGGAATCTGCCCCTAAGGCCGAAGCTAAAACTTCAGCTACTAAGATGGCAAAAAAAGAGGCTACCTCAGAAGCAGGTGCTACTAAAAAAGTGGCAACTACTACAAAACGCGCACCTCTAATGCCTAAAACCTATTTTGCAACTGAAGGAACTCTAGGCGAACAATGGAAGTTGGTAGATGCTGCTGGCATTCCATTAGGTCGTTTGAGTTCTCATATAGCCAACATGCTAATGGGAAAAACAAAGGCTGGTTACACCCGTTTTGCTGACACTGGCGACAACGTAGTTGTGGTTAATGCTGAAAAAGTTCGTCTTACAGGATCTAAATGGGATCAAAAGACCTACTATCACCACACACAGTTCCCTGGTGGAATCAAAAGCCAAACGGCTAAAGAGGTTCTATCTTCTCATCCTGAACGTTTAGTTCAGCTTGCAGTTTATAGAATGCTACCTCGGGGTCACATGGCCCGAAAATGGTTTAAGAAATTGCGTGTTTATGTTGGGACAGACCATCCTCATAAAGCACAGCAACCTGAAGCGGTAAAACTACCCAATTTGGGATACCACAACTAATTAGAGGAGAGTCGAGTTACCGATGAAGAGTGAAATGATTCAAGCTACTGGAAGACGTAAAAGCGCAATTGCTCGTGTTCGCCTAACCCCTGGGGAAGGTGCTATCACTGTAAATGAGCGCACTTTAGAAAACTATTTTCCTCGTGATGTATTAAGGGCTTTAATTTTAAAACCTTTATTACTTTGCGATAAACAACGTTTAGTGAATTTAAGTATCACCGTTGATGGAAGCGGCATTTCAGCTCAAGCTGGTGCACTTGCCCACGGTATTAGCCGCGCTTTAATCAAAATGGATGCAGGTTTAAGAGCCGCCTTGAAAAAAGAGGGGTTATTAACTCGAGACTCCCGAATGAAAGAGCGTAAAAAATACGGCCAAAAAGGAGCTCGTAAGAGATTCCAATTCTCGAAACGTTAATCGTTACGAGACAAAAAAATATACAGAATCAAGAAAGCAGCTCAAAAGAGCTGCTTTCTTATTTTTAGAGCTTTTTTTCTTCTTAATAAAAACTATTAGGTACTTAAAGATTTGATTTGGAGATCTTTTTTTTTGATTTTAGGATAACTGATTGTGCTATAGATAAAAAAATACCCCTTCCTTGCTGTTTAGTTTAATATCACTAAGAATTTTATTTAGTTAAAGGATTTACTCGCATGACAATAGATCCCTCTATTAATGAAAAGACCCCCTGGAGGGGATGGCTTCAGCTTCTCTTAGGTTTAGCAATCACTGTTCTATTTTTTAGTATGATGGCCCCTTTTGTAGTGGCTATTTTACTTGGGGCGATTATTGCGATTCTTTGTTATCCCTTATTTAACCGTTCTCTAAAACATCTCCCTCGGTCCCTATCAGCCCTTTGGGTAACTTTAGTAATAACTCTAGGTGTTTTAACTCCCTTCGTTCTTACGCTCTATTCTGGAACTTACAGAACCTTTAATTTTGTGAGCAAATACCGGCTGCTAAAAAACACGCAGAGTATTGAACAGATTATTGAAAGCCCTATAGCTCGAAAGTGGATTGCTAAAGTCCCCACATTCATTCCTATTGATAAGGACTGGCTATATGAACAGAGCTTAGAGTTTCTCCAGCTTATCATCGAGAAACTATCAGGAGTCATAGGCCGATTTATTTCTGGTATGCCCGGTATCATGATGGCCTTTTTTGTGGTCGTTCTTAGTACCTACTTTTTCCTTTTAGATGGCTCTAGATTTTTAAGATTTTTAAGTTCTCTTTCCCCTTTAGGTTCCGATAAATCGGTTGAACTCTACACCGCTTTTGAAACCTCTTGTCGCGGTGTTGTTTTAGGCCTGTTTGCCAGCGCACTTGCTCAAGCTATTCTTATAGTTTTTCTCTTTGCTGTTACGGGTCTTCCTAACGCTCTTCTTATGGGTTCAATGACTGTAGTCGCCGGAATGGTTCCATTAGTAGGATCAGCTCCTATTTGGATGGGAGCCACCCTCTATCATGCAATCAATGGAAGTTGGGGCCATTTTACTATCATGTTAATTGGCGGTCTTATGGTAGCAACGATTGATAATATTATTCGTCCAATGATTATGAAGGACCATGCTCAAATGCATCCGATGCTTGCCCTAATCAGTGTGTTGGGAGCTGTAAATCTAATGGGCCCCACCGGTATTTTTTTAGGGCCCATCATCGCAGCTGTTTTTATCTCATTCTTAAAAATAGTATCGCTAGAGCTACGACGGGATAAAATGAAACAGAGCCAAGTACCCACTTGATATCGCGGGTAGTGAATACATCCAGGAAACAGCACCATGTCCAAGAATAATTCATTAGACTCACAAAACAACAATTCCAAGTCGAAGACCGAAAGTTCACAGAACTCAAACAGGTGGCATTTGGGTTGCACCTCTTTGCAACGCATGGGAAAAAATCTTCTCGAAATACGTTGGATAAGACGCACCTGGCATGTCTGGGAAAGAACTCCGCCATTTCTTAAGATCGTATTTTCCAAGGATGGCTTACTTAGTTTCAAAGGTAGAACTCTTATTAGAGGAAAGTTTAGAAGGGCTTTTTTAAGTCTATTCCCTTCTGTCGCTCACAAACTTCAAAAGCACTATGGAATTTCCGGAGAGTGTCAGCACTGCAGCACTAGCTGTAAAATTCTCTTTCAATGTCCTCACTGGGACGATGCCTCGAGTCGTTGTGGCGTTTATGAGGACAGACCTAATATCTGCAGAACTTTTCCCATTACCCCACAAGACATTAAAGATAGAAACTTGGTTTCCCCGGACAAACCTTGTGGTTTTATCTTTAAGAAAAAATCAAAATAGATAATTTTTAATACCTGGCACACCAGCAGTTCTCGATGAATAATTTTTGAGGCTAATTGAGGGGATATAAAAAAACCTTCTTGCAAAGTCTCGGTGTGCCACTGGGGTAATTTTATATACCTGGCCCCCTATAGTGTGTTTTTTAGTGTTTTTTTGGGTTCAGTCTGCTCTACACAATAGCTGGAATATTAAGTATTTAATGAGCGGACTACGTGGGCTAGAACTTCGACAGATTATGGGAATTTACTGTTTTGAGTTTGTGTAACGTTTTGTTTGCCAAAATACTCCAAAAATTTAAATGGCTTGTAAGGCAAACAAGACCCTAAAAACCACTAAAAAACACACTATAAGGTGCCAGCTATTAATTTTAAATCGTCATCGGAACTATATTGAAACCTGAAGACTTCCACTCAAAATGAAATTCATAAACAAGGCGAATATAACCATCTTCCTCAATTAGTTGCGTAGGCGGATTAGGAAAGGGCTCCGATTCCCAAAACGCTTTTTTGGGGGCTTCATCAATAACTTGAATCCCACAGCTCGATAAAATCTGAATTCCTGTGATCTCCCCTTCTTTATCCATTGAGATATTAAGCTTGGTCACATAAATATTGTTTTCTAGTTTTCTTCCTAAAACTTTAAGAGTTTTTAATGCCTCTTCAATGTTCCTAACCCAAGGCTGATAAACCTCTTCTGCAATTCGATTAATAAATGAGGCGTAAAGAACTTTATCTGTGTTTAAGATTGTTTGATTTCCCTTTTCAATTTTATCTGAAAGAAAGTGAGGGGAACGCCCCATGATCATAAGGTCTGAAATCTTAGGATCTCCTCCTGCCTCTTTAGACAATTCACCCTCCTCCGATAACTCAGACTCCATTTTTTTTTGCCCCTCTGACTCCGCTTTATCATTACCCCCAGCCGATTGCCCCTCTTGAAAAGGGCCTGTGAGACGGCTTCGCATCTCTTTTTTAACACGGTTTCGAAACTCTCCCGCAAACTCAGCGGATTTAGAATCGGTATTCTCTTCTTTATTTGATTTACTTGTCTGAACCACGAGTTTTTTTTTCTCATCTGGAACCCTATGAATCTCTATGGCTTCATGGGAGGACACAAAAGAATCTTTTTGATTAGAGAGATAGGGCCAATTCAAATTAACAAGAAGGAGATGAAGAGTTATAGATACCCCAAAAAACCATCCTAACGAAAGACGACTTTTGGGCTCTATAAACATAACCCTATCTTGCCACCTTAATGAGGTCAGTTCAATCCGAAGTGCTCAGGATAGACTACTTTTGCGAGGAAAAGTCCGTTGGGAGACATAGTTCTTCCTGCTTTACGCCGATCTCTGGATTCAATAATAGCAGGGATCTCATTAGGGGATATCTTGCCTTCCCCCACTTCAAGCAGGGTTCCAATAATAGTTCTAACCATGTGCTTTA
>SXPJ01000023.1 GCA_005776395.1 Bdellovibrionales bacterium
GTGCCTTATCATCTGAGGGGGCAATTGCAACGAGCAGCTTCAAGTGTGGCTTTAAATCTCGCAGAGGGTTCGGCTAAGCCCAGTCCTAAAGACAGAGCAAGATTTTACCGTATTGCTCTTGGCAGTTTTCGTGAAAGTGTAGCAGTTCTTCAATTACTTGAGATTCATAACGCTGAATTGAGTGAAATCATGGATAAACTCGCTCGTCACCTTTACAAACTATGCAAAGCCCTCGAGTAACGACTAGTCCTCTAGCCGTTATTTAGAAAGAACCACAAACCTTACCAAAACCTACACAAGCGCCACATACTAAACACTATCGATACTCAGTGCTGCGATTCTTACTAAGCTTGCCTGAACTCAAAGTGGATGTTTTAGGAGTTATCTTACGATCTGTCTTTTTAATCTGCATTTTGTTCTTAAGAGAAGCTTTCACAAAACCTATAAACAATGGATGAGGAGCAAAAGGCTTAGATTTAAACTCGGGATGGAACTGACAGGTTAAAAACCAAGGATGATCCTTAACCTCAACCATCTCAATCAAATTCAATTCAGGATTAAGTCCAGATAAAATCAAACCATGATCAGTTAAAATTTTTCGATAATGGTTATTAAGTTCATATCTATGACGGTGACGTTCCCAAATTTCTAAAGAACCATAAGTCTCATAAGCTAAGGTTTTAGGAGTCAATTTGCACTGATAAGCACCTAGCCTCATACTTCCCCCCAGGCGCTCAACTCTTCGTTGATCCTCCATGAGATCAATCACAAACTCCCCCGTATTGGAGAACTCTCGACTTGTAGCTTTATTTAGACCACAAACATGACGAGCAAATTCAATAATAGCCAACTGCAATCCGATGCAAATTCCAAAATAGGGTATTTTATGAATTCGAGCATATTCAATGGCTTTGATCTTCCCCTCGACTCCACGATTTCCAAAGCCTCCGGGAACTAAAATTCCTGAAAGGCCAGAAAGCTCGGACTCCACATTAGTACTCTCAAGCTTTTCGGAGTCGATATATTTCAAATTCACTTTAACTTGATTAGCAATAGCCCCATGACCTAAAGCTTCACTCACACTTTTATAGGATTCCGTTAAATCGACATACTTTCCTACAATTCCTATCTCAACCGTTCCATTTTTAGGTAACGCCAGAGTCTCAGAAATTTTAGCCCATTTAGCTAGCCCTTTAGACTTCGCTTTTAGTCTCAATCTCTGACAAATCTTTTCATCTAATCCTTGTTCATAAAAAACCAACGGAACTTCATAGATATTTGAAACATCTTTAGCTGTAATTACATTTTCTGCTTTAATGTTACAGAAAAGAGCAATCTTAGAGCGAATATCCGGAGGTAAAATTCTGTCGGTTCGACACAAAAGAAAATCAGGTTGAATACCGATCTCTCTCAATTTTTGAACACTATGCTGAGTAGGCTTTGTTTTAAGTTCTCCCGACATTCCTAAATAGGGAACCAATGTCAGGTGAATAAAAATAACGTTTTCTTCCCCCATATCGAATCGGAGTTGTCGAATCGCCTCTAAAAAAGGAAGAGACTCAATATCACCTACTGTTCCACCAATTTCGACGATACAAACATCTTTTGCTTTGGCGACTTTTTTAATTCGTTCTTTAATTTCATCAGTAATATGAGGGATGACTTGAACAGTTCCCCCTAAATACTCTCCCCGACGTTCTTTTGCGATCACAGTTTCATAAACCTGACCTGCAGAGACACTATTTTCTTTTTGAAGATTAATATTAGTAAATCGTTCGTAATGGCCCAAATCTAAATCGGTCTCGGCTCCATCTTCAGTTACAAAAACTTCTCCATGCTGAAAAGGGTTCATCGTGCCTGGATCCACATTAAGATAAGGATCCATTTTCATTAGGGTTACTTTTAATCCACGGCTCTCTAATAAAGCAGCCATAGCCGCTGAGGCCAGCCCTTTTCCTACGGATGAAAGAACCCCTCCAGAGACAAAAATATATTTTGTTTTCATAAACCCTCTCTTGTCGTCATTTTAACCTGACTTAAATCTGTTTTCTTTAAATAATCTTCTACTTTAGAAACATCCTCAGGCACATCCACCGCTATAGTATCTTGATCTACGATACAAACATGAATCGCCATGCCATGTTGCAGGGCCCTAAGCTGTTCCAGCCTTTCAGCTTGCTCTAAACAAGAGGGTGAAAGTTTGCAAAACTCAAATAATGAATCTCGACGATAGGCATAGATACCCATATGTTTAAAAAACTCGCCCGATTTTTGACTGATTAGAGGACTGCGAGAAAAATAAAGAGCCTTACCCTGATCATCAAAAACAACTTTGACGCAGTTGGGATTAGCTAGTTCATTAGGATTAGTTCTTTTGACAGCCAAGGTTGAGAGATGGCAATTGGGATGTTGAATTAAACTATTAACCAAGAGATCTATAGATTGGGGATTAAGTAGGGGTTCATCCCCTTGCAGATTCACAATAATTTCGGCAGGGCTATTCTTAGCAACAAAAGCCACCCGATCACTTCCGCTAGGCAGATCACTTGGGGTCATGACCCCATGGCCTCCAAAAGATTTAACGCAGTTAAGAATATCGGGATGATCTGTCGCGACTATTACATCATTTAAGCTCTGAGCTCGCTTAGCTACTTCCCACACATACTGAATCATGGGTTTACCAAGGATTGGAGCTAAAATTTTGAAAGGGAACCGGGTCGAGTGCGCTCGTGCGGGAATAATACCTAGAACCTGAGCGGCTTTAACCATAATGTAGAGAGCTTATACTCAAAAAGAGGGGCTGAGGTCAAGACCTACTCCAGATAGAGGTCTTTACCCCGAATGACCTTTTTTCCTTTAACTTTAGCTTTAATTTCCCCTAACAATTTCAGCTGTTTCTGGAGCTCTTTTAAATAGAGGAGGTTAGTCTTAAGTAAAGTTTCTACCCGATTAATAGCTTCATTGAAGCTTAACGATTGAGACTCTACCCATAGATCTTCAAATAACAATTGAGTTGAGCCCACAGCCAAAGAGGGAAAAGCTCCTTCATCGACCTCACCGTATCCCACAATTAAGCCTCGAATCCAGAGTGGCTTTAAGGCTCTATGATAGGTTCCCTCTAAAGCTTGACCTTGAAGTTTGGCTTTACGCTTTAAAACTTTGGTCGATACCGGGGACTCCTCTTCAAGCGTTTGAAGGATGAATAAACTTTCCTTGGGCAGGCCTTGAATTTTAGCCAGCAAAGTAAGTAACGGCACAAACAATTCTCTAGAAAAAAATGTGGCTCTTCCCCGATACCATTTTGAGTAAACCACTTTTCTAGAACGGGAAAGCTCTTCTCGTAAATGCCAAAGGTTGGCGACTCGACTATCACCTGAGTCGTCCCATTCCCAACGCATCTGACTTTTTGGAAAAAGTTCACCCCAAAGTGAGAGGGGCTCTTTTTGATTTTGAATGGGAAACACCAAAAGAGCGCCATGTTGATTAATAGCTTCAATAGCTTTGGAGAGCTTCATTGAATAGACCCTATCCTTTCATGAATTGAAAAGGAAGGCCCCTCATAGAAGCATATCTGCGTAATTTACGCAGATAGGTAAGTAAATTTATCCTGTTAAAGCTGGCACCAATGTGATTTCCGTGTCTTCGTTAACGCCTTCCTTTTCCTAGGCTTCGCGAAGCTCTTTGATCGTTGTTTCATGTCCTTCGACGAAATCAAGCATGATTTTTTTCAGCAGGAAATCGAATGAATAATCGGGATGATTCTCGCCGGTCTTATATTTCGAGAGAGTGCCGTGTGACAGAATGGTACATTCATCACCGAGGATCGAATCTAGAAAAAGTGCCCAGCCAATTCACTTATTTCTTTCATATTCCAGAAATAGCCCAGATTTTCGAAAAATCGAAGTAGACCCGTTTTAGGATTTCATGCTAAATAATTAAGTTCATTGTTCTTTTGAATTTAATGCGGGTGTAGCTCAGTTGCCCGCAAGCGTTAGCGAGCGAAATGTAAATGCTCATCAGCTTGCTGATGCGAAACCACTGAGCATGAAAATTTGAGAGTTTTTATCAGGCGGGTGTAGCTCAGTTGGTAGAGCATCAGCTTCCCAAGCTGAGGGTCGCGAGTTCGAACCTCGTCACCCGCTCCATTGGTCAAAGTGTTCGAACCATAATTTTTAAAATAAAAAAACGGCCCGGCAGGGGGTGTGATTCCTGCTGAGCCGTTTTGCTTTGTAATGTCGTTTTTACTGCGTTTACTGCCATCGGGCGAACCGCTTAGAGGATCAGGCTGCCATCTATCAGGATTGATAAGGTCCTGACCCACATAGTAGTAAAGCCGGAAGGAGCCGGGCAGTATTTCTATTTTATGGACCAGCGATTTGACGATTACCGCTTTTAACTCCGGCGTATCTGCAAAACCTAGCATCCTTCTGATAGTAGCTAAGTAGGCCTGGTAATCCTTGAGGGATGCGGGTAACTCTGTGGCCCCGCCATTTCTCAGGATGGATTCTAGCTCTTGATGCGCCTCTCTTTAAATTTCTCTAGCCGTTCCATTTGAGCAAAAATAGGAGTTGGGAAAATACTTTTTGGAATTTTTGTTAAGTGTTCTGCCACTACTTCAATTTGCTCTTCAATTCCACGAAGTTTATTTCGAAGCTTGTCAGTTTCCTGTACATGACTTTCAGCCTCATGAACTTCATAAGCGTCCTTGATTAAAGTTTCCGCAATTTCTGGAGTCTCAAGTAGGCTCTCAATTTCGGCCCAAACATTGGGCTCTAATTTTTTTGCATTGATGCGGTTTGGGTATGATTTCGCTTATATCCCAAAGGAACTGAGTCGCCGTTAGATAGACCACTTTCTACACGGGCTATGAAATTAGCTACGATGCGTTCCGAAGTCTGCTTTCTCTCAAACTGGGCGATATTGGCAATCGTGAATAATACCATTTCCCCAGCCGCAGAAGTCGTGTCAAATTGCTCACGTAGTGATTTTATCCAGCACTGCGACACCGAAGCCTAATTTGGCCATTTAATAACTCGCGAGGCCTCGGGAGTTATTTTCTTGCTGTTCCAGGCAGTTTCAAAGTTTTTTAGAAATTCCTGCTTCGGAGCTTGGGTTAATGTAATTTCGACAACCGAAAATGCCGGATTTTGAGTTAGTGCCTTTCCTGCGGAATTGGCAAATTGGCGATCATTGGTGAGAAGGCATTCATAATCGGCCGCGATGGCGGCTCGTACAAGCTCGCCGTTGGAAAGTTTTTCCCATCCCTCTGCACTGGTCCAATTGCAATCAACCCCAGTTTTTTTTAAGAAATCGGCCAGCTGTTTGGGCAGGTTATGATCAAGAAGCCATCTTTTTTTCACGGGCTTCTTTCTCGATCAATTCAGCGCTCAAAGAAAAAATTTCGGCTAAAACTTCGGAGCGCAGTTTGAATGGATAATCACGTTCGATATCGGTTGGGGTCATTCCTTCGGAAAGGCACTTTAGAACGTGTGAAATATCAATATCATCCGGATAAACCCTGAGGCTTCCCCCGCGGTATTCTGGATCTTGCACGATCCACTTAAAATTCTTATAGGGTTTAGGCGTCCACATGATGTTAGCCAATATAACGCAAAACCCATAAAATTGCACATCGGGGGTTTTCTAGGCTGATTTTAGCCTCAAAAGCCGCAGCTCCTTCTTAATCTTGGTGGAGCTGAACCCAAAATGCTCCTGAACTCGCTTAATTGGCCACCTTTCCTCAAACCGAAGTCTTGCCAGCTCGGCTAAGTCCAGAGTAGCCTTTGACCATTGAGCCGGGTACATCCTAGCTACGGTCATTGGTTCGAGTAGCTTTGCGTGACCCGCTCCAAATTTCCAATTTCCAATTTCAAATTTCGTTAGATTTATTAAGACTGCATGTTGTAGCTCTCTAACTTTACTTTTCTATACACGCTACTCTCGTAAGATTGACAGTGTTTTTATTGGAATAGGTTGCTTATAGAACTGCAGTTAGGGTTATTAAGAGAAACCTTTTATTTGGATAAAAAACAATCCCTACAAGATACCTTTACACACAAAACAGACCTCTATTTACAGAGAGTATCATCCCTCTTAAAAAAACATAAAAAAAACTCATGGTAAGGTCTCTTAAGATGAAAGATTTACTTTTGACATCTCATACTAAAAAAGAGCCCAAGTCTCAATCCCACCATGTGGTTTTAAGAGCTAGATTCCCTGTGTTAAGACTTACTAGAAATAAAAAGCTAATTTCAACTCTTCTTCTTACCACCTCAAAACGATTTCAGGTTAAAGTTTATAACAATTCTCTAAACAGCAACCACATCCATCTTTTAGTAAAAGCCAAATCTCTAGATAGTTTAAATAACTTTTTAAGAGTCCTAACTGGACAAATAGCGCAGCAGATAACTCATGCCGTAAGGGGCAAAAAATTAAAAGTAGGTTTCTGGCTAAAGCCTATCTGGAAAAGACTTGTCCACTGGGGACGAGACTTTTTAAAGCTTCATCAGTATATTTTTCAGAATCAGCTAGAGAGTTTAGGGCTTGTAAAATATAGATCTAGAAAGAAACTTATGAGCCATTCATATAAAACTTTAAGAGTGCCCTCTCAATCTTCTTATTCGAAAACTAAAATCACTAATTATTCCAAAGAATCTCAAGAGACAATCATGTGTGTATATATTTAAAGGCGAACGAGTAAAATTTAGACGGCAAAGAGCAGTGTCGTAGAGAGATGTGTGAATTAACCAACTGAAATTCAGGTGCATTTTTATATTTTGAATGCACCTATGCAATTGTATACAGAGCGTGCACTATCAATAAAGAAGGCAGTGAAAAAGACTTTTTTCACTTACCACAGCTTAAATATCATCGGTATTAATCTTGCGATACCTATCCCTAGATATCACCATTTTTCAGGAAGAATCTATGAAATTATCAAAAGCGCGTTTTTTGCGAGGGGCTTCTCTTCTTTTATTCTATCCACTCATTACTTCAAATTCGGTATTTGGTGACTTGTCAACGACATCAGGAAAGGTTAATCCGTCGAGAAACCCCAATATTCAGGATCCACCACCTCCCCCAATAGAAAGACTAGAATCACTGCCGCCATCTAATAAGACGGATAGCTAGTTTGACTCGAACAGAGGTTGAGAGCCAAGTCGCCACAGGCCGAGGTCAGACAAAATCTCTATTCTGTGCCCTTAAAGAACGCTTAATTGCTAAGGCCAATTCTCGCCAAGATTCCGACTCAACGGTTGTACGGGGGAAGGGGCCGGACACTTCTCCAGTCTTAAGGCGCAGAAGAAATGAAGGTGATACTCACCTTTAGCAATTAGGTCTAACTCTATCCCCTAGGAACGACACCGAAGTTCATTCGTATCCGAATGAACTTCCCTTAGCTCTTACGCTTCATCACAAGCCGGTAACGTAAAGTAAAATGTAGAGCCCTTACCAGCTTCAGACTCCACCCAGATACGCCCCTTATAGAGATCTATGATCTTCTTGCAGATCCCAAGGCCAATTCCTGTTCCCGAGTATTCTTTATCAGAATGAAGCCTATCGAACATGGCAAACACCCGCTCGCGGTGTTCTGGTAGAATTCCAATGCCATTATCGCGTATATAAAATTCCCAATCTCGCCCCTTCCTGGTAACACCAATATGAATTTCAGGTCGCCTGCCTGAAAGCCGATACTTGATTGCATTTCCCACAAGATTTTGAAAGAGCTGCATAACATCGTTTGGACTCGCCAATACTGTCGGTAATGGATCGAATGTGATGATAGCATTAGCCTCTTTTGCAGCAGCCTGCAAATTGAGAAGAGCCCAATTAATTAATACATCATTGCAATCTACCAGAGTCGAAGGTTGCTTCTCCGAACCTACACGAGAATAAAACAATAAATTATGAATTAACTCCTGCATCTTGCCAGTGCCTTTAACAGCAAAGGAAATATATTCATTCGCTTGATCATCCAACTTCTCCTTATATCCGCGAGCGAGAAGCTCAATGAAACTTCGCACAGTATGCAGTGGAGCTTGAAGATCGTGAGACGCTACAGACATAAATTGCTCCAAATCACGATTCGAGCGGAGCAATTCATTACTGATCTTCTTTAGCTCAAACTCTCGACTCTTTCGTTCAGAAATATCATAGAGAGAAATGAATATCTCTTTATGGCTATTATGGGACAACTCCTTTTTGCGAACTTCTGCAAAAAAGAGAGTGCCATCTCTTCTTTTGAGCTCGATTTCGGTAGGATGAATCGTAGGTTTCTCGAAACTTAACTTATCCTGAAAATACTCCGCTACAAAATCATCAAAATGCATACCGATCAGTTCAAATGAAGTGCCAAACCCAAGCATTTTCGTGGCGGTATCATTGGCCTCAACGATCCTTTCGCCCTTACAGATCAAGATCCCTTCGGCAATCGATTCCACTAGGTTCTTAAGCTTTGTTTCTCTTTTTAGAAACTCAGATTCCACGCTCTGTTTTTCGATTGCAGTTCTTATTGCACGCGAAAGCATTTTCTTAGAGAACTCCCCTTTAACCAAGTAGCTCTTAACTCCAAGCCGAATCGCCTCGCGAGCCGTATTTTCATCATCAAGACCGGTCAATACAACGATGGGAACCCCTTTTTTTTGACTGCTTTGAATTGCCCGCATGATACTTTCCTTCCCCTTGGAATCGGGAAGAAACAGATCCAAAAGGACTGCATCAAATAGCTGCTCTTCAATCTTTGCAAGCCCAGTAGCGAGACTATTTGCTACCGCCACATCGTAAAGTGCCTGCTCCTTAATATCTCCAATCAGGTACTCACAAATCAGCTCAGCATCTTCAGGATCATCCTCGATTACCAAAAGTCGGATAAGCTTAGGAGGTTGTGAAGAGAAGGATTGTTCCCAATCTACTTGCTTCACGGTGGCTATTCTGGAATCACCTAAAATATTTTTTATTGCTTTCATTTCGTTAGTTCCATCCTTCATCCTGGTAACTCAACCACAGTAAACCAAAACTTATGAATCTCCTTTACGACCTTTCGAAATTGCGCCAAATCAATGGGTTTTGTCACAAAGCAGCTCGCTTGAAGTTTGTACATGGCCTCTATATCAGCCTTTGTCGTCGAGGTCGTCATTACGACCACCGGAATATTTGCCAAGTTAGGATCGCTCTTCATTTCGGAAAGAACCGTTCTCCCATCCTTTTTCGGTAAATTAAGATCAAGTAGGACAAGGGAGGGACGGAGGGCCTTAGCGTACTTTCCTTGGCGACGCAGAAATTCGAGAGCCTCAGCGCCGTCATAGACTACGTCAATACAGAGAGAAAATTTCTCTCCGACTCTACTTTTTTACGCTCTGTAATATCCGAGATTGCGCTAGAAACTAATGTTTCATCTTCCGTCTGAAAAGGGGAAAGTCCAATCTCAATAGGGAATTCAGTTCCGTTCTTTCTTAATCCATAGAGATCAAGCCCCTGCCCCATGAGTCGTATCTTTGGATTTACAAAGTACTGTTCACGTTGTTGTCGATGCATCTCCCTAACACGTTGGGGGACCAGAAGCTCGATCTCTCTTCCCAGAAGTTCTTCCCTCTCATAGCCAAACAATTGTTCAGTTTGTTTATTTACAAGGACAATCTTACCTCTTCGGTCTACCACCACAATGGCAATGGATACCATATCGAGGAGTACACGAAATCTATCTGCTTCTCGAACCACTTTTCCATTCCCCTCCATGATATACCTTAGACAAAGTACACCTGATGACTTGCAAGGTTAGTGCAAAACATGAACGGCTTTTTTTAGAAAAAATCCAATCAGCTTTCCACTCGTGGCTTATTTAATGCACATTTTCTGGGCCATTACGTTGGGCTTTAAGTATGCCCCAACATTTGCGCGTCACTAGAGTCGCCAAACATCATCTGGAGGTATTTATGAAACGAGGTAGTCTAGCATTATTGGGTTTCTCTTTGCTTTGGCCATTTGCCTTAGCGGTGAGAGCCGACGATATTAAACCCGAGACCGCTTATGGTGCCGGAGGAATCACTTTGCCCCGTGAAGCCCAACAGATCCCCGAGGTCGAATTTCGCCGACTCGTACGCGAGTCTCATATAAAACTGACCCATGGCCAAGCGATGCGAGAGCATGAGGCAGCAACGAAACTACGTACGAAACAGGATGAGGATTTCGTAAAACAAAAGTTAGCTCAAACCCCAGAACTATTGGGGCGTCTCACCAGAAAACCCTCGCCACAAGATCCTCACGTGAAAGCGCTACCGGATGGAAACTACATGATGACTATCCAGGATACTCAAGGAAGAACGCAACAAATTGTAACGATGGGTGATGAATTTCTCTACGGATCTATCGCCAACTCCTTAAGAAAATTTCATGTACACAAAAATCAACATGAAATGTATGGACAGGTTTTCAAGATGTTGCCGGAACGCTATAAGCAGCAAAAACAGCTGCCCAAGCCCCAGGAGATTACACATTATACGGCCGAGCAGCTTACATCTCTAAATGTTTCGATCGCAAACGACATCAATATTATCATGCCGTATCTCATTCTTGATCCAAAGCCCTCGGGTTATCCCGCAAGCTGTGCTGCTGAGATTGGTTATGATTCTAGAAACACCGATCGTACTGGGGGAATCTGCGCGCACAATGCAAATGGTCTATTTCAAAATTCGAAATACCCTCTTAAATGGTACGCCACCTGCGTAAAGAACCAGGGAAATCGTGGAACCTGTGTCTCTTTCGGCGTGACCGCCTCGGTCGAGTCGAAAATAGCGTTGAAGCACGCTAAGTGGGTTAACCTTTCCGAAGAGGATCTTTACAACAAAGCGAAGATGACTTGGTACCCTTCCGTTTGGGGCGATGGTTTGAATACGGCCGGCATCGTGAACGACATCAACGATCGCAACTATGTGTTCCCGTATGAACAGAGCTGGAACTACAATCCCTCTTATAGTCGAACATCAAATGCGGTCACTCATACGTACCACAATTCCTGTGTCGGCTATACAGGCCCCTTCTGTTCCGATACCAACCACCAAGGACAGTTGGTATGTTCGCGAATCAGCATCTTAGGTACAACATTTACGTTCTGCGGATATCGCGCCCCCGTAGCCGGAACATCTGCGGAGCAAGCGACGGTCGTAAGCCAGGTATGGAACCCTGCAAATCCAAGTCTATCGACCTCGTTGTTGGCACTGGCTGTGATCTTAAAAATTCCGGCCACCATTGCATTACCAGTTACCCCTTCGTTCGACGGCGCTCCTGCCACTGGATTTCAGTCGTTCTTAGGAGCAGGTGAAGGGAACCGCGGCTGGCATGCTGTGCAGGTTCTAGGTTTCGTATCGAACACTTCGCTTCCGGCCGCTATGCCCAAAGGCTCGGGAGGAGGCTGGTTCGTGATCAAGAACTCATGGGGAGCCTGCTGGAAAGATGCAGGGTACATCTACCTGTCATATGACTGGGTAAAAACCTACGTCGGATCGGCATCGCTCATAAACGACGTGATCTGATCTCTTTACCGATTGATAACGGCCCTCGAGAACTGCGAATTATCGTTTTCTCGAGGGCTTTTTTGTAGGGTGATAAATCTTGCCATCTTGATTAGACCTATCATAGCCTTAAGCAATTGAACCGTGCACACCCGAGTATGGATCATGAGTTCGTTCCCTATTGCGTAACCTGCTTCACTTAAATGGGAGTATTAAAATCCGTGCTTTTTCTCAACTTAAATTCTGTGCTAGGAAAACTTATTCGATTACCTCTAAAGCTAATTCCCCAATCTACCGTCGTTCGAGTTCCATTTGGGCCTCTTAGAGGTAAAAGGTGGATCGTGGGAAGTTTAAATCATGGAGCTTGGTTAGGTACTTACGAACGCTATGAAACTAAGAAATTTACAAAAGAGGTTAGAACTCTTTCTAATAATGCGGTTATCTATGATTTGGGGGCTCACGTAGGATACTATTCTCTTATCGCAGCCTCTATCAATTCCAAATTAAATATTCACGCTTTTGAACCCTCTAAGATCAATAACCACTTTTTGACAAAACATATTAAGTTAAATTCTATTTCCTGCATCTCCTTGCATGAATGTGCAGTAGGTAATGAAAATAAAGAGGTGAACTTTGATTTAGGCTATTCTTCAACTACAGGACATATAACAACAGCGATTGGAACTACTGCAATTCGATTAAAACAGATTTCAATTGATGAGGAGGTGGCACAAAAAAGGCTACCACCGCCTTCCCTAATCAAAATGGATATTGAAGGGGCGGAGTATGAAGCTCTTTTAGGAATGAAGAAAACCATTTCTCAGTTTAAGCCCAAAATATTCTTAAGCACTCACAGTACAGAACTTCATTACAATTGCAGTCAGCTTTTGGATTCACTTGGATATCAAATTGAGAGATTGGACATTAATGGGAATCCTCAGGTTTTTGCTTTCCCTATTTTTGAATGATTAGAATAAAAAAACTAATGGATTTTTGTGAGTCTCTCTAGAAAGTAATCTATAGCCAATCAACCAGCTCTTTCTTTTATTTTTATGTCCCAGCCTAGCTGATATCTGATTTCGGCATTGCGGCAAAACCGGCACACCGAGTTGCGGTCAGGGCACCCGGCAATTGCGCAAGAGTTTGAAGACGCTGCAATATCTCGTTCCTTTTCGTTAAATTCATCAGGTTCAAGTTGAATAATGGCCTGTACCTCTCTGTGACTCCCAAAAGCAATTACTTGAGATTCATAACCCTGAATTGAGTGAAATCACGGATAAACTCGCTCGTCACCTTTACAAACTATGCAAAGCCCTCGAGTAACGACTAGTCCTCTAGCCATTATTTAGAAAGAATACTCAAAACCAAAACTTTTCATTCCCTTCATCATCACGATAATCCGCTCGGGAAGGAAGGGCTTCGACACTCACTGAGAATGAAGCCACTTCAGGCTTAATCCAATTGAACCAATCGTCGAATTTAACCTTTATTCCATCCACATGAGTTCCCGCCTGAAAGAGAATATCTCCGGGAACTCGCATAGTTTCATCCATGAGTAATTTAACATTAGGCCAGTGGGGAATAGGAGGAGTTGAACCCACATCACAATCGCTACAAAAAGATCTTAACTCATCTTCGCTTGCAAGGCGAACGTAAGTACCCCCCAAAGCTTCTCTTACACGATGGATCATAATTTTACGGCTTGCGGGCAAAACCAAACCATGGGGATGGCCATCTGCAATCACTACGACAAGCTTTGCCACTTTATGCCCCATCATGTGTTCCTGTTGAGCAAGTTCCTGTGCCGTAAACGCAGGACTGTGCTGTACCTCCTCGAAAGGAATCTTATATCTCTGTAACTCATCTTTAATCCAAGCGCTTGTAGCCATTAGTACCTCCTAAAAGATATAGGTTCCTTGCTTAACTCTCTCTCCATGCATACGACATATCTGACAAAATCGGATTCAGTTAGAATTCCTACTAAGTGAGTGCCATCGCAAACGGGAATACAGCCGAGCTTGTTCTCCATGATTATAGTTCCAGCCTCTTCAATTTCAGTGTCTGGACTCACGGTCTCAATTTCTCTAACCATGATCTCTTTTACCTTGGTTTTTCTTAATAATTGGTTGAGATCACTTAAGGGCAAATAATCTGCCGTAGTATAAGCCACTTTCACTAGGTCTCGATGAGAGATTAGCCCTAAAAGTTCCCCTGTGGAATCGATCACAGGAAGATGACGAATACCATTCTCCGACATGAGATCACTCGCAATAGAGAGATCCTCCTCCTGTTGAAGAGCAATTACATTTTCGGTCATTAAATCACTCACTATCATATTTCAACTCTCTCCTTTTTAGAAAAAAGAATGCAACTTGAAGGCCGTTGAGTTGATAGATAATCTCGGATGTGACAGCTATCTTAATAGAGGGAAACTATATGCTGTACAATCTGATTTTTAATGATTGTGAATTTTATTTTTGGGGGACTTACTATCTGGGACCTGCCTCACAAATTTCTTTAGAAGCTCCATCCTGATATTTTTTAAAGTTTTTCTTAAAAAGCTCAGCTAAATGGATTGAGGTCTTATCGTAAGCTGAGCCATCTTTCCAAGCATTCTTAGGAAGAATCATCTGCTCTGGAACTCCAGGACAAGAGGTAGGTACGAGAAAATCAAAGAGCTTGTCTTCTACTGTGGCGACATTAGCCAATTGGTTGTCGTTGATCGCATCAACAATGGCACGTGTGTACTTAAGAGGAAATCGTTGTCCTATACCATAACTTCCACCAGTCCAACCCGTATTGACGAGCCAAACTTTAGTATTATTCTCGCGAATACGTTTAGCGAGAAGCTCAGCATATTTGGAGGGATGCCAAACCATAAATGCCGCTCCAAAACAGGCTGAGAAAGTTGCTTGAGGTTCTGTGATCCCCATCTCTGTTCCAGCCACTTTAGCCGTATAACCGCTGATGAAGTGGTACATCGCCTGAGCTGGAGTGAGTCGACTCACCGGAGGTAATACACCAAAAGCATCACAGGTTAAAAAGATGATATTTTGGGGATGGCCACCCATGCAAGGAAGCTGAACATTCGGAATGTACTCGATAGGATAGGAGGCACGAGTATTTTCCGTGAATAAAGCACTATCGTAATCCACTTTGCGGTTTGATTCATTATAAGCCACATTTTCCAAAATGGTTCCAAAGCGAATAGCGTTATAAATTTCGGGCTCTTTTTCTTGAGAAAGATTAATACATTTAGCGTAGCATCCACCTTCAATATTAAAGATTCCATTGTCATTCCAGCAGTGTTCATCATCCCCAATTAGGTTGCGACGAGGATCTGCAGAAAGAGTTGTTTTACCTGTGCCAGAAAGGCCGAAATAGAGAGTGGTATCTCCATCCTTACCCTGTGTAGCTGAACAGTGCATAGAGAGAATATTTTGCTTGGGCATCAAGTAGTTCATGACGCTAAAAACGCCTTTTTTCATCTCTCCTGCATACTGAGTCCCTAAGATCACAAGCTCTTTATCTTCGAAACTGAGATCAATACTGGTTTTAGAGGTCATGTTACGAGTGTATCTATTGGCAGGAAACTTTCCAGCGTTGTAGATCACAAAATCGGGTTCGCCAAATTCCTGTAACTGCACTTGGCTTGGACGGATAAGCATGTTGTGCATAAAAAGAGCGTGGTAGGCTCTTGAACAAATAACTCGAACTTTAAGTCGATATTCAGGATCCCATCCCGCATATCCATCGATTACAAATAATTGTTGGCAAGTATTTAAGTAGTCGATAGCGCGTTCACGATTAATCTTAAAAACTTCAGGATCAATCTTAATATTTACATCCCCCCACCAGATATTTTTGTTGCTCTCAGGGTGATCTACAATTCTTTTGTCTTTGGGGCTGCGGCCTGTCTTTTCTCCAGAGGATACGATAAGAGCTCCGGTGGAAGAGATAGCTGAACCCTCTTCTCTTTTTAAAGCCTCTTCATATAGCTTGGCAGGAGCTACGTTTCGATAGACAGTTTTTACATTAATGTTGTGTTTAGATAGGTCAAAGTTAGTTTCCACATTTCACCTCTAAATAGAAAATTTGAAGATCTTTTATAGCACCAACTCTAGGTCTCGTCTACGAGGGAAAAACCCTCTTAGAGCAAGCTTTCAGCCATTCTCAGGCTTAGATGGAGCTGCCACAGCCTCTTTTTGAGTCTTCAGATAGGCCATAGCCAATCTCATTCGGCGTCTAACCATCTCTTTTCCTAGCACCTGAAGGGTCTCCATTAGAGGGGGAGAAACCAATGTTCCAGAGACTGCAACCCGCATCGGCATAAAAAGATCTTTCGCCTTGATCTTATTTTGAAGAACAAAGTTTTCCATGACCTCTTTGATCTTAGCCACGGTCCATTCATCTAAAGTTTCAAAAGCTTCTAAGAGATCTGAAAACCAATCTGCAACCATTTTTCCAGAAAGCCCTTTGGGAAGAATTGAAGTGTTTTCATATTTTAAATCTCCAGCGAAAAAGAAATCGGTATTGGGAATAAACTCTTCAAAGGACTGCACTCGTTCTTTAACGAGGGGCACGATCTGTTTAAGATAATTTTCGTTAAAGACCTGCTCTCTTAGTAATTGGACCCAAGTCTCATCAGATAGTTCTTTTAAATATTGACTGTTCATCCAGAGAAGTTTGGTGAGATCAAACACTGGCCCTCCGAGAGAGAATCTTTCCCAAGTGAAATTTTCAATCATGGTGTCTGTTGAAAAAACCTCCTGATCTCCGCCTAAACTCCAACCCATAAGGGCTAAAAAGTTTCTTAAGGCTGAGGGAAGAATCCCTTTTCTTCGATAGTAAAGAATACTGGTTGGATTTTTACGTTTTGAAATCTTAGATTTATCGGTATTCCTTAAAAGATTCAGATGGGTGAAGGAAGGGGCTTTCCATCCAAAGGCCTCATAAAGAAGAACATGTTTGGGGGTTGATGAAACCCATTCTTCACCACGAATCACATGGGTAATCTTCATGGCGTTATCATCGACAACGCTAGCTAAGTGGTAAGTGGGAAAACCATCCGCTTTAAGAAGAACTAAATCATCGAGGCGTGCATTTTCAAATTCCACCTTTCCACGAATTTGATCGTCGAAAGCTGTAACTCCTGAAGTTGGCATTTTAAATCGGACAGTAAATTTTTCACCCGCTGCGGCTCTCTTATCTGAATCTTCTTGGGTAACGGTTCGACAATGGCGATCATAACCGGGAGGAAGTTTGTTGGCACTTTGAACCTCTCGCAACTTATCCAATCTTTCCACGGTACAAAAACAGCGATAGGCATGCTCTTTTTCAATTAAGGTCTCTGCAGCTTTTTGATAGAGGGGAAGTCTTTCGCTTTGCTTATAGGGGCCATAAGGTCCCCCGATATCTGGCCCTTCATCCCATTGAATACCAAACCACTTAATAGCGTCCAAAATCATGGCTTCACTCTCAGCGCGATATCGAGTGCGGTCGGTATCTTCGATACGAATGATGAATTTTCCGCCATGCTTTTTAGCAAACACATAATTAAATAGAGCAATATAGGCTGTCCCAATATGAGGATCTCCCGTGGGGCTTGGGGCAATACGAACTCTAGGGGGAGTAGTGATAACGTGGCTCATAGGTCCTCTCTAACGATAAAAAATTTGATCTTTGGAACTTACACAGGCTGCCCAGTGAAGTAAATGTGAAGTCAATTTGATAAAAAAGGGATAATCCTGAACTGGATTTTTTTAATGCTGCATTGTATTATCAATTCATGGATAAGGACCAAGCTCGATTCGAACGGGGATTTAGTCTCCTAGAACTCGCTATTGTGACGGGGGTAATAGCTCTAGTCACCATTGTGAGCATAACTAGTTATAAGGCCACGACTTTAGATAAGAAATTCTCTCAAGCAGACCGAGATTTAAAAACCTTGAAAACGGCTGTGATGTCCTATTGGAGACATAATCGGATTGTTTTTCCTCAAGATGTTCATCGAACACTGGCCTCCACCCAACCTGGGGTGATCAGTGAGACCTTAAAAGATCCATGGATAACTGATCCTAAAACATCAGGTTATGGCTTTGTAAAAGCCATGGATTCTAATCTTGGTGAATATTTTATTTTATATACTCAAGGGCCTGAACGAGACACCAAACCGAGACTTAATTCAACTTTACAAGTAATTGAATACTCTGGAAGTGGACTTGTTGTTAGCAACTTGCCTATAAAAAAGCTAAATTAAAATCATGTTTAATGAAGTAAATTTTGATCTTCTTTCGACTTGGGTAAAGTTTCGTCCGAGCCTTTGCGAGAGTTGTACAGCTCTTTGTTGTTCTCTACCTCTCGAAGTGGACAAAGAAGATCTGTTTAGATTGGGTCTAATTTCTGAAAATGAACTAGAGGGAAGTTTAAAAAAGGTGGCAAAGCGTTTACAGACTCAAGGTTTAATCAAAAACTTTCGAGCTGCTACAGCCCTTTTTACGATAGCTCAAAAAATGAACGGCAAGTGTCTATTTTTAGATAAGGAAAATCGATGTACCGTCTATGAAAAACGCCCCAGAGTTTGTCGTGAATTTCCTAAAATTGGTCCTCGACCAGGATATTGTCCATGCATCAAAAAGTAAGGGGTTCACCCTTTAAAAAATTTGATGAAACTAAACTTCCCCAGGGGCTCTATTATCGAAAAGACTTTTTAAAGTATTCCGAGAAGCAAGAAATTTATAATTATCTAAGAACACTTCATCCTATATGGGAAATGAGATACTCACAGCATAATCCCCCTCCTCCAGGTAAAGAGCAGAGATCTTTATTGCGCCCCGTTTACTGGTTGGGAAATTGGCAATTTGCCTGCTTAAATTACTATCATCCCCCTAAAGGAATACAGAACAGAAGTGTATTTGCTGAAAGTTACCCTTCCATTTTAAAAAAAATTAGTGAACAGGCTGAAAGAAAGGTTCGAGAGATTTATTCAGTTCGAGATATCCCTCCTGGATGGGAGTTAAATACCTGCCTTATTAACTTTTATGGAAAGAAATTTGAGATTGGAAAATGGGTAGATGGGGCAAGAGTAGGTGAACATAAAGACTTTGAGCCAGGTCCGGTAGCCTCTCTTTCTCTTGGAGAAAGGGCCTTGTTTCAGTTTATTTCTTCAATAGGAAGAAGTGCTCCTGCGAAGGTTGTGTTTCAGCAATGGCTTGAGGACGGGTCAATTCAGATTTTTGGGGGAAGAAAATGGAAGGATGAGCTTTTTCATCGAGTACAAAGAGTCGATAAAAAGACAGGCGAAGATCTGCCAGTAGAGATTGAGAATTTTAAAGTACGCCGGATCAATTTTACATTCCGTTACGTGCCCAAAAAAGATTGGGTCAAGTTTAAAGAGCTGCCTCAGGGGTTAAAAGAGGATGTGACCCCTTATGTAGAAGAGCTTGCGAAATACTCATCATTTTTCGCAAACCTTTTAAAAACCTCGAATGAAAAATGATCAAAACTTTAGAGACAATACAGCTTCTCAATGCCTACGCGAACGGCTATTTCCCTATGCCAGAGCCAAAAACCGAAGAGATTCAATGGTATTTTCCCGAACCTAGAGCCATTATTCCTCTGAGTGAATTTCATTGTTCCAAATCTTTGACTAAGAAGATTAAAAAAGAGCTCTTTTCTTACACCACGGATCAAAACTTCGTAGGGGTTATTAGAAACTGTGCTGCGCGAAAAGAGACCTGGATCAATGAAGAATTTATTCGCGCCTATTCTGAACTTCACAAACTAGGATTTGCCCATTCCCTAGAGGTGTGGAACGGAAAAAAATGGGTAGGTGGAGTCTATGGAGTCTCTATTGGAGCTGCCTTTTTTGCAGAAAGTAAATTTCATGTAGAAACGGATGCTTCAAAGATCGCTCTATATCATTTAGTTCAGGAGCTAAAAAGACGAGGTTTTAATCTATTGGAAGTTCAATTCCTAACTCCCCATTTAGAGCGGCTTGGGGCTATAGCCATTTCGTCAAAAAAATACCTATCCTTACTTGAAAGATCAGTTAAAGAACCCCAAAAATGGGGTAACTTTTCTCTCCCATTCGAATCTACCGCAAAAAAATAGGCTCTTTTTGAAAACTTAACAGCTGTTCTAGATGAATAAATTTTGAGGCTAATTGAGGAGCACTAGAAAAACTTTTTCGCAAAGTCTCGGCGTGCCATTGTGGTAATTTTATATACCTGGCCCTCTATACTGTGTTTTTTGAGAGTTTTTTTGGTCTTGTTTGCCTTACAGGCCATTTAAATTCTTGGGATGTTTTGGCAAACAAAGCGTCACCTAAACTCAAAACAGTAAATCCCCATACTTTATCGAAGTTTTAGCCCGCTCAGCCTGCTCATTAAATACTTACTATTTCAGATGTTGTGTAGAGCAGACTAAACCAAAAAAACTCTCAAA
>SXPJ01000024.1 GCA_005776395.1 Bdellovibrionales bacterium
GTTGTCTCCTTAAGTTGATTATTTTTTGCAAAACAATTAAACCAAGGAAGACTGCTAGAATCCAAGGCCTTTGTATTTTGTTTCGCATAATGAAACAAAATACAAAGGCCTAACCTCCCGTGTTATTGGGAAATAACCTAGCATCTAGGAGTCCTGTTTCTTTGTTAGCAGAGAGAACTCGAGTACAGCACGAAGGAAATCTCAAATTCACTACAACTGAACCTTCAGATCAACTTCAGATGGCACCAAGTTATATAGATAGCCTAAATTAGTTCTCCCTGGCCCCTTCTTTAATCCAATCAGCAATTGTCTTAATCTCCGCATCGCTCAAACGAGGGGCTCCAAATGGCATTTCTCCTGACTGCACCTTTAAATACAAAATACTATTGAGAGGATCTCCCGGAGAAACAATTCCCAACTCTGGCTTCATCAACTCAGAGTAACTCGAAAGATCAACTCCCATTTGAGCATTAGCCCCAGAATGACAGCCATAGCAGTTAGGTTTAAAAATCTGATCTCTAATAATATTAAACGTAGGACTAGAATTAAAAACCTTAATCGATTTTTCATTGTGGTAACTACAACTCACGAAAAGTAACAACACAATAAAATTTAGAATAACACTGCCCATTTCGGTCAGTAATATCACATTTTATTTCAAGTCTTCTTAGTTTTTTTTCTATTGATCCAAAGAGGAATAAGAGAGAGCAAAACCACCAAAAGTGATGCAGTTATAATATGATAGACAGACTCTGAAGACAGGCTGCTCGTTCCTTCCCAAAGTCCACACCCCAAAATCTGGGCACTATACACAGCAACTACAGTACCTGGAAGGATGCCCAAAAATGTCCCCCAAAAAAATGAACTCCACTTTAAATTTAAAACCCCACAGGCATAGCTAGTCGCACCAAAGTGAATGACATGGGTCAGACGAGAGATCAAAACAAGATGGAAGCCTGACTTTTGAGTTAAATTCTCAAGTTTGAAAAACCACTCTCTCTTTTTAAAAGTTCTCTCGATCCAAGAGCGACCATTAGTTCTAGCGATCCAAAATGAAAAAAAACTCGAGATCATCGAAGCTAGTAAAACCCACAACGTTCCCCAACGAGCGCCAAAACAAATCCCCCCCAGAATCATGATCAAAGTTCTCGGGACAAATAACATAATTAATAACGTAGAGAAAAAAACATAAACTACAGGCGCCAACCATTCTCGAGACACGATGACTTCTCTTAAATCGTTGCAGTTTTTAAAAATACTTCCAAAACGAACCCCCACAAATAAACCAAAGCCCAAACAAATAACGAGAAAGAATGAGATAAGACGGGGTTTAATATTCTCTTTTGTCATCATAGTTTTTATTTTAATATTAACTCCTTTGTGCATCGCTTCAAAACTTTTCCTTAATCATTTCGATAGCACAGCATGTTAATGCGCTGTGCTCATGCATATCGTCGATAATAACAACTATTTCTTACCACAGAAACGGGAACTTAAGATTGCTGTATAGGGCAAAGTATGTTTCAGTATGTGTATTAGGGGGCAAAGTGAAACAGCATAGCTTTAAGCATCTGTGTCAATTTCTGTTTACCTTTTTTATTATTTCCTTAAGTTTCAGTGTTCAATCACAAGCTATCACAATCGATGTCGCAGACTCCCCTGAAACAAATTTAAGTTTGGCATTAGCCGCAATTCACAGCGCAAAAAAGTCTCTCGTCATGAATGCCTATGAATTAAATTCCCCGGAGATTGCAACAGCCCTACAAAAAAAGATTAAAAGCATTCCGGTGACTATCCTATTAGAAGGCCAACCCGTAGGTGGAATAGGAGAGGATGGAATTCAAATCAGAGATCTTATTATAGCCTCAATGAATCGATCGCCTCTTCCTCATAAGTTTTTAATAATGTCGAGTAAAACTCCAGAGGGGGCAAGAACACGCCGTTTTAGATACGATCATGCAAAATATATCATTGTAGATGGAACTTCTCTTTTGGTAGGTTCGGAAAACTATTCCTCTTCAGGTCACCCTGCCGAAGGTTCCAAAGGAACTAGGGGATGGGAAACTCTTATCCATGACAAAGCAATGGCTTCCTCCTTTTTAAAGATTTTCAAAACCGACTCCTCCACAGAACATGGAGATGTTTTTATGCTCTCCAATAGTCGTCCTCGAAGCGGGATCCCTTTCTTAGGGCAATGGGAACAGGACTTGGCTGAACTAACAAGTTTTTCGGGAATAAACACCTATTCAAAACCTGCTGAACCTATGACATTTGAGGTTCCTACTATTGGACAATTAACCTCTCCTAACACCAGCTTGAGTGGTTTACTTAACTTTATTAAAAGCGCTAAAAAAACCTTAGACCTAGAGCTTATGTCTTTTAGCTACAGATGGGGTAACACTGGAAATGTATCACCTTTATTCTCAGCTGTAGTCGATGCAGCAAGAAGAGGAGTCCAGGTAAGAGTACTCTTAAATGACGAAAGAGCTTTTGGAGGGGGGGAGCGAATTGAAACCGAAACACTCTCTACCAAAACCTCCAATAATTTACTAGTTGTTGAACAACTTCAAAAAATCAGTAAAAAAGAAAAGTTAAATCTTGAAGCGGGTATTGCCGATGTGAAATCGATAGGCGTTAAGTATATCCACAATAAAGGCGCCATAGCCGATGGAGAACGGGTGCTAATAAGTTCCATTAATTGGAACCGAAACTCTCTTGAAAATAATCGAGAGACCGCAGTCGTAATTAATTCTGAAGAGGTTAGCTCATATTATAATGAACTCTTTGTTCTTGATTGGAATGCGTCTCGATAAAATACTTCAATTTCTAAAGTACTTTTTTTTATGCCCCATTTTTTTTGTTTTAGGGAATTCTTCCTTATTTTCAGTGGAGTCTAAGACCATGAAAGATTGGAAAAATAAATCCGACAGTTTCTGGAAAGAAAAACTCACACCAGAACAATTTAGTATCTGCCGAAAAAAGGGAACAGAACCTGCCTTTACTGGAAAGTATTGGAATAACCACGAAAAAGGAATTTATCGCTGTGTTTGTTGTGGTTTAGAACTCTTCTCGTCCGAGACTCAGTTCAATTCAGGAACTGGCTGGCCTAGTTATTGGCAGCCCCTCAACAAAGAAAGTGTAGTGGAAAAAGATGACAGGACATTTTTCATGCGAAGAACTGAAGTTATTTGTAATCAATGTGGAGCCCATTTAGGCCATGTTTTTAATGACGGCCCAGCTCCTACTCATAAACGCTATTGTATTAATTCAGCCTGTTTGGAATTTATTCCAGATTCAGTTAAGAAATAGTCATGAAAATTAAAAATGAGATTACGACTAAACTAAAACAGACTTTTATCCCTACTCATCTAGAAGTTATTAATGAAAGCCATCAACATTCAGTGCCCAAAGATTCAGAAACCCATTTCAAAGTCATTATTGTAAGCGAAAAATTCCATGGTTTGTCTCTGGTTCAACGTCATCGCGCTGTTTACGATACCTTAAAAACAGAAATAGCTAGCGGTGGTGTTCACGCGCTAGCTATCCATGCAATGACTAAAGAAGAATTCGAAAAAAAACAACAAGAGGCTTTTAAGTCCCCCCCGTGTTTAGGGGGGAGCAAAAAAGACTAAACAAACTTTCCGAGAACTTTGTTGATTTTGCCTTTAATTATAAAGAAAAGAATTCCAGTTCCAATTCCTAGCCCACAAAGCATCAGAAAAAAACTATCTTTAGGCATCTTAGTATAAAAAGTTCCGAGATAGCCGGTCATGTAGTTTCCGATAAAGCTTGAAAGGAACCAAACTCCCATCATCATACTCACAATGGGTTTTGGAGAAACTTTTGTTACCAAACTTAGCCCTATCGGGGATAAATAAAGCTCTCCCATGGTAAAGATTAAAACAGTACCCACTAACCACAATACACTGCCTTTATCTGCCCCAGGAACAGCTTTAGCAGCCAAAATCATGAGAATATAAGCCCCGCCACAAAGAATGCAGCCAATTCCCATTTTAACGACGCTAGAGGGTTCTTTACCTTTCTTTGCTTGCCATCCCCAAAACATATTAAGTACGGGAGCAAAGATGAAAATCATAAGAGGATTAAAGGATTGGAACCAGCTTGCAGGAATCTGCCAACCCAGCATATTCCAATCGGTTTTTTCATCGGCCCACAACTGCAAAGTATTTCCTTGCTGTTCGTAGATCGCCCAGAACATGATATTTAAAGCACATAAGACGATAAGAACGAATACACTTGCCCATTCATCCTTAGTAAGCTTTCTCGATTCCTCAGCCCCTGTTTTTTCAGTCAAGGTATCATGAGGAATAAGACCACTTCCTAACCAATAGAAAAATAGACCCAATAGCATTCCAACACCCGCAGCTCCAAAGCCCCAGTGCCATCCTACTTTTTCTCCTAAGGTTCCACATATAAGAGGTGAAAAGAAGGCCCCTAAGTTAATTCCCATATAAAAGATGGTAAAGGCACTATCTCTTCGAGAATCTCCCTCGGGATAAAGACTCGCAACCTGAGTTGAAATATTGGGCTTAAAACACCCATTACCCAAAATTAGAAAAACAAGAGCGAGTAAAAACATTTTCTCACTGGCCATCAAAAAATGGCCAATAGCCATTAGGATTCCGCCCAAATAAACAGTACGGTACTGTCCTAACAATTTGTCGGCTAAAATACCGCCGAAAAACGGTGTAAAGTAAACAAAACCGGTATAAAGCCCATAGATCTGAGAACTCATCTGCTGAATATTCATCGGACCAAAAACCCCCACCAGTAAGCCTTCTAAGGTTTTGTAACCTAGAACTTCAGCGGCTCTAGCGGGATCAAAGAGCAAATATTTAGTCATATACATGATCAATAAAGCTCTCATTCCGTAGTAGGAAAATCGCTCCCACATTTCGGTTGTGAAAAGCACATATAGACCCGCAGGATGACCTAAAAATTCTTTACCCGTTAACCTAGTTTTAACCAAAGTTTTAATGGCGAACTCCTCGTTAAGTTTAGCTTTCAGGTATACGGAAATTGAGGGGGGCCTTCAACTATAAAAAATAAAAAACTTAACGGTTTTTTCTTTTTTGCAGTTAAAGCCCAGAATCATTCGATTATGGGGTCATTTTATCACTGAGCTGAAACTTAGATTTAGAGCCATTAAGAAAGATCGCCTCACTCCTGGTAAGTATTTTTCTAAAAAGTTCGTGGCTAATCTTGTCAGTAGCATTAACCTTACTTACTTCCGACCACAAAGAGTTAATAACATCTTGAATAACCGCTTTATTAAAAGCCCTAAACAGCCCCTCTCTTAACTCGGGCTCAGTTTTGATTTGTTCCAATAGATTTTTAAGCTCAGTAAACGAAATCCGATCGCCAAATTTATTCTTAGCCGCCCTCAATATAGCTGATTCGACAACCACATCAAAAGCGGAGCTTTTGAGTCGACTCCTCACCATAGCTCTTAAGTCTAGACCCGATTTTTCATTTGGGGTTAAATTCCTCTCAAAATCCGCAATAAGCTCCTCTTCGTTCTCAATTAAAACCGTTCGAATTGCCTGATAGTATGGCTTCATAACTTCACGAGACTTCTGCATCTTAAGGGTCGAGCCTAAATCATAAGCTCCCTTCCCATTTAATTTAGCCTCTTCTTCAGCATCCCTCTTTTTCTGATCAAATTGAGAGATTCTATGAAGCCAGAAGGTTCCCCCGACTCCCGCTGCCGCCACAATCCCATGAACCAAAGAGGGTTTTAGGTTTTCTGGTCGGCTCCAGAATCTAAAATAGTTAGACTCTTTATCTAAGTGTTTTTGTTTCCTAACAAGTGTACTTAAGGTTTCAACACACTCTTTTTTTAATTTACCAACCTGCTTTCCAATCGACTTTAGATGAACTGCGGTTCGTTGATAGGTTAGATTATTTTCCGCGGTAAAAACTCCAGGAGGATTAGTAAGATCGGTAGAAGAGCTTAGAATAGAGGCCTTTTTGCCATCAAATACTTCATTCGCTTTATCAATAACTTTTTTCAAAGGTTCATCAATGGCTCCCGTGGAGGCATATTTCAAAAAATCATACCTTTCCTTCCATGTTTTACCTTTTTTTGTTTGTAAAAATTTTCGCCCCTCTTTATCTTTTAACCATTCTTCTACCTCTGCATAATCTTTCATTGATAAAAAAGGCTGTTTCCTGCTTTTATATCGCTCTTTATTCAGCCTTTGAAAGTGGCTTGGAATTTCATCAAAGGCCTTCTCGGCCTCACTAACCTTCAACTCTAATTCGGCAATAAGCTGATCCATTTGAGCAATTAAATTTTCCTTTTGTTTAAGAGATATACTTACTTCTCTCAACTGTATGAGCATTGAATCTCGAGCCGATTTTGCCGTTTTTAGCGAACCTTTTAAAATGTACTGGTAATAAAAATAGGTTCCTGCCGCTGAATAAATCACCCAATTGGTAGGATTCCCGATATCACTCAATGAAGATCCAACTTGAAACAACAAATTGATCCAATTGGCTGAATTAGGAATTTGCGAAGTAGAATCCGGGTTCGCTCTTACCCCGGGACTAGAGATAATTAAGCTTAAGATTACCGCTTTAAGAAACCACTTTTTAACCACATCACGCATAGCCATTCCACCACTCTCCGGCAAATGGCTAAAGCAATCACTGTACCGAACTTAAACAACTGTCATCTAGCTTGATACTGAGAAAAAAGTTTTACACTCTTCCAAATAAAACTGTAAAACTATTAGACGGGAGTCAAATTCTTAGACAGAGAATTGGTTCTTTCCCAATAACACGGGAGGTTAGGCCTTTGTATTTTGTTTCATTATGCGAAACAAAATACAAAGGCCTTGGATTCTAGCAGTCTTCCTTGGTTTAATTGTTTTGCAAAAATAATCAACCTAGGGAGACAACATGGAATTGAAGGCTAAACTCTATATTCCCGAAGTATTCCGTAGTTTTCAAGGTTTTCAGATAAAAGATATCAAAGAGTGGAGAAAAAAGCGTGAAATGGAGCTTATTCTTGTCATAAGTCGACCGCACCAAGCTGCATAGTATTATAATCATGTGGCAATCACCTCAATATTTCTCTTCAAATTTCCGATAAATTACAAAGAGGTTCTCGTTGATGATCCCTTCCCTTGGCTATGCTCTCCTTTTCTGGTCCTTAGGGTACAGCTCTACCCACGCCGCCGAAAGCGATCGCTGGGTACCGGTCTTAGAGAGCATCGTGGTCTCCGTCCCCGATCAAGACACTTTCAAGATCTCTCAAGATCCGAAAAAGCCTTGGAATCTCAAAGATCAGCTCTGCATCTCTCGTAACGAATCCGAAGTGGCTTGCGGCGATGTCGTCTTTACCACTCCCGAGTATGCGGTCATCCGTGTTCTTTCGATCGTTCCTATCAAGAAGATGTCGGCTCACCCGAAGCCCGTGAAAACCAAAGTGACTTCCCAAAAAGAGGCTGCGATCTGGAAGGACGCGACTCAAAGTCCTCTTCCTAAGGCGGAAGAAAAGGTAGAGGCGGCGCCGGTCGCCACCGAACCTTCTCCGTCAGCGTCCGTCCCCCAATCCGCGCCCCAACCCGGTCCCCTAGCCAGCACGAAGGCCATCGTCGCAAGTCCTCCCGTCGTTTCCTCGGTCTCCGTCCCCACTGAGGAGTCTTCCGGATTCATCGAGGCCAGGCTCTTTCCCGTGTTGTTTAGAAAGAAATTGGGGAAGGCAACTTTCGCTTTTATTGACGGAACGAAAGCGGTCCCCAAGGTCGGTGGAAGAGTCGTTGTAAAGAAGGGAGGGATCTCCCTTCTGTTGGGAACAGTGGCTGGATACTGCTCAGAGACCGGCACTTTCTCCGTTCGAACGGGTGAAATGCATGTTGCTGATCATAGTTGGGTCGAAGGAGCTGTTTACACCGTTTTGGAGATCGCGAATCAGGGCATCACCACCGGCCGTATCGGGCTAAAATATGTCGTTGGATTGGGCTTCCCCTTCGACAGCTACAAAGAGACGGGACACTCTGATTACTTTGGGGTCGGCCTTCAGCCCAAACTTGAGCTGCAGTACCGCTTCGATGAGGCCTGGGAAGCTAGGGCGAGCGGATTTCTCACTGCCTTCGCCCTTGCCAAGAATCAGTCACAGACGTTACGTATCCTGGGTGCACACCTTGAGGGCGGCTACGGAGTTTCGCTGTCCTACCGTTTCAAGCTGACTCTACTCGCCGCAGGATTTTACCGGACGATGCTTGTATCTAACAACGTCTTTGGAGTGACTCATCTGGGAGGAGCCGGGTTCTCGCCGAGGTTAGACTACACAGCTTCCCACAAGATCGCGCTGAGTCTCTTTGCAAGGTTTCTCCCCGTTCTCAATGCTGCCCCCATCACTTTCTCGAATCGTGAGCTTGCGCTGGGACTTTCCGGGCAATACCTGTTTCTTTCTGGTGACACTATCATCGGTACTCTCGAGTATTCCGGTTTGAACTTCGTGTCGAGTCCGTTGGAATCGAGTTTGAGTACCGTTCTCATTGGTTTTGGGTACACATGGTAAGAGTCATAACTACTGGGGTATTGGCCGTT
Source organism: Bdellovibrionales bacterium (assembly GCA_005776395.1). Taxonomy (GTDB): domain Bacteria; phylum Bdellovibrionota; class FAC87; order UBA2466; family UBA2466; genus UBA2466. The sequence goes on from SXPJ01000024.1 coordinate 8,581, forward strand.
TTAGTTCTGCTTAATTCCCACTGTGGTCCAAGTTTCAAAAACCCCCTTTATCCGACGACAAAATTCGTGCTCGGACAGCCCGATTTTTCTACGAATCTCAATTTGGCTCGCGGTTTCTTTGGTCCCATGTCGGTGACCACTGATGGAACCAAATTTTATGTCTGTGATATGATTAACCATCGTATTGTCACCTGGAACCAGATGCCCACCTCGTCGCAGAACTATCCCGATGCGGTCTTAGGACAACCATCTCTAAACACCGGAATCTTAAATAACGGCGGACTGGGCCCACTTACCCAATACTTTCCGCACGAGGCGGTGATCGCGGCGGGCCGCCTTATTGTCGCCGACTCGTACAACAACAGAGTGCTTATCTGGAATAGCCTTCCCTCGTCGAACCTCCAGCAGCCGGATCTCGTTTTGGGCCAGACGACGTTTGCGTCGAACAGTCCGAATGTAGGGGGGGTCAGTGCATCGACGCTATTCCATCCGACTAGCGCGGACAGTGATGGAACTCGGCTTTTCGTGGCCGATTATCTGAACAATCGGGTCCTCCTATGGAACACGTTCCCAACCGCCAACGGACAGGCGGCGGATCTTGTCTTGGGCCAGGCTGACTTTGTTTCTAGCGGCATCAATCAGGGGGCTTCTGGACTGCAATGGCTTCAAAATCCCTACGTTGTGAGGACCGACGGGACTAGGCTCTTTGTCAGCGATCAAAATAATCACCGCCTTCTGGTGTGGCACGCCCTTCCGATGACAAACCATCAGGCGGCTACGCTGGTGTTGGGGCAGTCCTCGGTTTCCGCGACTAGCTCAAATGGGGCTGGGTCGCCGAGTGGGTCGACGATGTACCATCCGTGGGGCATGTGCACTTCGAACGGGAAACTTGCAATGGCGGACTATTCGAACAATCGCGTGCTTGTGTGGAATGCCATCCCTGGCGCTGGATTCCACGGCACGGCAGCGGACCTGGTTCTCGGACAATCGAACTTTACCAGCCAAACAGCTAATTCGGGAGGTCTGAGTGCCAAGTCGCTCAGTGGCCCGATGGGACTGGACTGCGCGGGAGGGGCGCTTCGCGTTGCTGATGCGACGAACAATCGAATCCTGATTTTCACCGCCTTCCCGACTGCCTCTTTCGCGGAAGGAAGTCTTGTGCTGGGACAGCCGGACTTTGCATCGGCGACCATCAACAATCCGATCGTTTCGGGTTCCCGTCTTAACAGCCCCCGCCTTCTGGATTCCGATGGGAAACGACTCGTCGTAGCGGACACCAGAAACCATCGAGTCCTGATCTGGAATTCCCTGCCCCGATCCAACGAGATTGCCGCTGATGTCATCGTTGGGCAACCGACAGAGACGACCGCAACAATGAACACCGACGGGATAAGTGCTCGCTCCCTCTACTACCCTGCCTCCGCTCGGACCGATGGGACACGGCTTTTCGTAGCCGATACGCTCAACAATCGGGTCCTCATTTGGAACAAGCTGCCCACCTCGAATTATCAGGCGGCCGATTTGGTGTTAGGTCAGCCGGATATGGCCTCCTCTACCGCAAACAATGGAGGCATCGGCGGGGCGTCTTTATCGGGCCCAATCGATGTGGCCTCGGACGGAACCCGGCTTGCGATCTCAGACACAAACAATAATCGCATTCTCGTTTGGGAGTCATTTCCAACCAGTAATTTCCAAGCGGCGGACGTCGTCCTGGGCCAACCGAACATGACGGCGGTAACAGCCAATAACGGCGGAACATCGGCGAAGTCCCTCTCTGGCCCGTACGCCATCAGGTTTTACAACGGAGGCCTCCTTGTCGCCGACTATTCGAATAATCGAGTGTTACACTACCAGACGATTGCGTCGGTGAATCATGCGGCAGCCGATCTTGTGTTGGGGCAGCCGGATTTCTCGGGAAATGCCGCGAATCAAGGCGGGATCAGCGCCAGCTCGCTGAGCGGTCCGATGGCTCTCTATGTGTCAGGTGGAAAACTCTATATAAGCGAGCGAAACAACAACCGCATAGTGGTATGGAGTGATTTTCCCTCCTCCAATTTTCAGGCCGCTAATGAAGTGATCGGACAGAGCAGCTTTACAACCAATAGTATCAACACGAGGACTCTTTCAGCGGATGCGTTCTACGGTCAGTACGGAATGCTTGCGCTGGAGAACGGGTACTTTCTTATTGCCGACACGGAGAGTAATCGCATTCTGGGTCAGGCCAGTACGAGGAGTGCTAGTCTCGGACTTAAGCCCCTCTGGGATTGGATCGTCGGGCTGTTTAGTTGTCATATTTTTTCAAAATGGGAGAGAAATTAAGTTTTCGGTACGCATTTTTGTTTAACTCTGTCCCAATAAAGCTTTCTTTCTGTTAACGTTTTTTGTTTTAGTGCTTTGAGCATTTTTAATATTTCCGTTTTGTCATTTAATTCATGTACAGCTTTTGGAGAAAGAGTCTGGTGTGGCCTTTGTTCCCCTCCCTAATTTCAGACACTGTTGCTCTGCGGTATTTTAAACCCCTAGCAATTTGCCTATCTGATAGCCTTGACTCTATTAACCTTTTAATCTCGTTATACCGTTCCACTGTCATTCCCTTTCGCGCCATAAAATCCCCTTTTTTATGAATTAGGTTTCAAGGATATTTTATGACTTTTTGGCGGATCTAAAAGTGGACTCATTTCCAAGAAAATAGGTGGCTCCCGTTTAGGAAATTTTGCACAAACTTAAAATCCTCCAAAAGTGCGGTTACCTTAACTATCGAAATCTCACTCTCACCCACTTTTAAGGGAAAGAGACCGGGGACCAAACAAGAAAAAACTTACATTATTTTGATAATGTTAGAGATCTAGTCCACATGGTTGCCATTTTTATATATAAAATGGCAATGTCGATGCTTTTTTAAATTTGATCAACTGAAAAAGATATGGCCTTGTTTTGGCTAGGAATGAAATGGCACAGAATAAAAAAAGGGCCTTTTTGGAAAATAATTTTCATTACAAAAAAACAAAAAAGCCCCAGAGACTCTTAAAAGTTTCTGGGGCATAGATTCTAAAATTAATTAAGAGTGTTGATTATCACACTCGTCAACATGCCCCTCATGACTATTATGATGATGCCCATCATGTTCATAATCTGTATGATTACCATGTTGCTCAGATTTGTGTTTGCATTTTTTTGAACCGTGTTCGTGCTTGTGTTTTTCGTGTGTTTTGTGCCCAGGCGCAGCTGGCTTTTGTGCAGTTTCTGGAGCAGGGGCTGCAACAGGCTCATTTGCCATAGTCGGCCCTCCAGCCAAACCCAATAGAGAGATAAAAGCTAGCCCTTTAATTAAATGAGATGCCATGAAAAGCTCCTTTAGTTGAGAGATGAGTTGAAGCTTTAATTATACCTCGATAGGCCCAATTGCTACACCGCAGGGCAACATGTAAAGACTGGATTTTTGCATCCTAACTTTAGTGTCACTGGGAAATTACATGGCTAAAAAAACTAAGTGCTATACCTCTGACTTCCACAAAATCAGGATCATAGCACTTAAAAACCTAGACTCTATATTTGCTAATTTTATCTGTAGTACGGATACATAGGATACTGTAGATAAGGATATCCGCCATAGTAAGGATACTGCGGATAAGGATATCCCCCATAGTAAGGATATTGCTGATTCGGATATTGCTGATTCGGATATTGCTGATTCGGATATTGCTGATTCGGATATTGCTGATTCGGATACTGCTGATTCGGATACTGCTGATTCGGATACTGCTGATTCGGATACTGCTGATTCGGATACTGCTGATTCGGATACTGCTGATTCGGATACTGCTGATTCGGATA
>SXPJ01000025.1 GCA_005776395.1 Bdellovibrionales bacterium
AACTTTGGAAGAGCCTCCTGCGCATGTCATTTTTTTACTTGCGACCACTGAAGTGCAAAAAATTCCACTTACAGTTCTAGGAAGATGTCAGAGGTTTGAGTTTAGAAGACTTACCAGTCCACAAATCATTGAGCGCATTCAGCAAATTCTTGAAACCGAGGGGATTTCAATTTCTGAAGAGGGCTTACGTCTTATTGCGAGCCACAGTGATGGAAGTTTGAGAGATGCTTTATCTTTCTTAGATCAGGTGCTCTCCTATTTCGGAGCTAACCTACAGAAATCTGATCAAGAGAAACTTGTTTTCGATGACAAGCAGGTGGTCGAGGCCTTGGGAATTAGTCAGACCCATATAATTTCAGATTATTGGAAATTTATTGTCTATAAAGACATAACAAAATTACTGGCTCTTATTTCTGAGGCCTATCTATCGGGCATGGATCTGAAGCATTTTGCCGAGCGTTGCTTGGAAGAGCTCCGACTTCTGTATTTAATTCAGGCCTCTAAAGAATCTAAAGAGCTTCTTGCTGCTGAGGCTTTGGATATTTCATCTCATCATTTTAAAGAGCTCACCTCTTTGAGTGAATTGTGCTCATTAGTTCAATTAGAGCGAATGGCTCAAATTCTTTCTAAAACGATAAGTCAAATTTCTTGGAGTAGTTTGCCTAGATTTGTTCTTGAGGTGGCCTCTGTTCGAATGACAAAACTGGAGGAGTTAGATCAATTTGAATCATCTTCCTCAGGGGGAAGTTTTCGAAGATCCCTCATGACAGAGGATGGGAGTGCGATTGAAATTGATGAAGGGGTTCCTGAAAAAAAAGAGAGTCAAGGGGTTCCAAAATTAGAAATTGTTTCGAATCTAGAATCGGCTCCCAAGAGAAGGGCAATTTCTGAGGCCCCTTCTGTGAAGACGGCTCCAATGGCTCCACCCTCAATGATTCAGGGTGAGACTCAGTTTGAAGGAAGGGGAGAGGAAACCCCCGAGGATCATTGGCGAGCTTTTGTGGAGTTTGTCATGAAGAAAAGGCCCTTATTGGGAGCTTTGCTAAATCATGCAAATTTTACTTTGGATAATATTTCTAAGGGCAAGGCTGTGGCTTTGTGTTTTAGTGAAGGAAGTTTTTACGAAAAGCAGGTCAGTGACTCTAAAAACATTCAAGATATTACAGCTTTTGTGAAAACTTTTTTTGGTCCTCAATCCACAATAAAGTTTTCGAACTCGGAAGTTAATGCCAAGCAGAGTTTGGAAACTGGACGACAGATTGAGGAATCGACGTTACGCAAAAATACTTTAGAGCATCCTGCAGTTTCTCAAGTTAAGGAGATTTTTGGAGCTGAAATTGTAGATGTTAAGGTGGAGATATAATGGGATTTAAAAGTGGAAATTTAGAACAGGAAATTAAAGCGCTCGATGAGATGATCTGTGAGCTTAAAAAACTTCCGGGTATCGGAGAAAAAACAGCCACTCGTCTTGCCTATTTTATTTTAAGACAGCCCGAAAACTTCGCTTTAGGACTTTCTAAAGCGATTAAAAATGCACGCGAGAAGCTTCACTCTTGCAATCAGTGCTGCACATTTACAGAAGAAGCTATCTGTGACATCTGCAATAATCCTGAGCGCTCTGATGACATTTTATGTGTGGTTGAAGAGCCTTCAGATGTCATGGCTTTTGAAAAAAGTCGTCAATTTAATGGTAAGTATCATGTGCTTCATGGCTCGCTTTCCCCTTTAGATGGAATTGATGAGGGGAAACTTAAAATTAGAGAGCTTCAGAATAGAATTAAGCAGGGGCTAGTCAAAGAGGTGGTTTTGGCGACCAATCCGACTGTCGAAGGGGACACAACGGCCTTGTATATTGCGAGACTCATCAAATACAATGATATTAAGGTTAGTCGGATTGCCCATGGAATTCCGGTGGGATCTGAAATTGAATACTTAGATGGAGCCACCTTAGGTAAGGCGCTTCAGAATCGCGTTTCGTTATAGTACAGTAAACACAATGTCTTTTATTAACTACGCCGCTAGAGAGTTGAATTGCAAAATTGTCTACTACGGCCCTGGCTTGGGTGGAAAAACAACTAACCTTCAGTACATCTACAATACGACAAACCCTGACAGTAAGGGTAAGATGGTATCTCTAACGGGAGAGACTGAAAGAACCCTGTTTTTTGATTTTTTACCTTTAAATATTGGAGAGATTCGAGGTTTTAAGACCCGATTTCATCTTTATACAGTTCCAGGGCAGCATTTTTATGATGCGAGTAGGAAGCTAGTTTTAAAAGGGGTCGATGGGATTGTTTTCGTAGCCGATTCTAATGTGGATAGAATGGAAGATAATTTAGATAGTTTGAAGTCTTTAGATAGTAATCTGAGAGAACAGGGGTATGACATGCACCAAATCCCCTTTGTTTTTCAATATAATAAGAGAGATGTGGAAAATCCGGTTCCGGTAAGGGTTCTCCATGATCAGCTTAATACTTTTGGGGCCGAAGAGTTTGAAGCTGTTGCGGTTAATGGGGTAGGAGTTTTTGATACCCTAAAATCGGCCTCTAAGCAGATTTTGAAAGTTTTAAGAAGCTAAAAATTGGGTTTTACAAGTCGTTAAACCTTTGACAATATGCGGACTCTGTTCCCGGGTAGCTCAGTCGGTAGAGCAGGTGGCTGTTAACCACCGCGTCGGGGGTTCGATTCCCTCCCCGGGAGCCATTATAAATAGTCATAGGACCGCTAACACTTCCTTAAGCCTAGCCATGGCTTCATCCGCATCTTTTTTCGTATAGAACTCTGAGGGTGTTATATCTTCACTTCCATAGAAAGAGAGTTCTCTATCCCTACGCATTTGTTTGGAAATTTCACAGAGTCTG
>SXPJ01000026.1 GCA_005776395.1 Bdellovibrionales bacterium
ACCAAAATTTGCTAAATCAGGTGAAATCCAGAACGGATTTACGAGTGGTGTTCGGGTCATTTCCTTTCGCAGATACTCCGGCTCTGAGTGCAAATAGAGCATCGTAGTACGAACGTTGGAGTGACCTGCAATTGCCCTCACCCTCAAGCCCAGTGAGAAGCTCATTGTTGATTTGAGAAACCTCACCGTGGGATATCTTTCTTCCAAAGATTTGTGGAGATATAAGTTCAATTTACATCAACTCTTATGATTCCCATATTGATTTTCATGTCCTATCTTTCCGGTGCTCATGTCAATGACGCACCTGCTTGGACACGGAAAATCTTACGCTACCTTATGCAGCAAGCACCAACTCCGAAAAATTAGCTTTTGGTGTGCTAGCTTTTCTTGGACCTGCTTCTTTCAACTCAATCAATCCATATTCAGCTAAAAGCTTCACGTCTTGGTAAACATTTTTGAAGTCTCTTTCCACGACTTTGGCTAATTCCTGGATAGATTTCGGCTTATTTATTCTAATCGCATGCAAAAGCCCGAGCCTTGCACCTGTGATGACTCGCCCCAAAGTTTCAAAATCAGGGAAACTAATAATGAACATACCTTTGTATTTATGAGTGCGTGATTTCATCACAGAAATAGCCCTATCTAAAGCTACTTTTGGTGGTTCCACCATCAATAATACTTTTTTACCCTTCATAAATAAAACCCTCCTTTTCTATCATTGCAATAATGTCCTGTCGTAACGACTCTAATCCTCTAAACACGTAACCCACCTCTATCTCTCGAACATGAAGGTGAGGACCTTTTGGTTTATGATTATCCAAACCAAATAAGGTGTTACCAGCTTCCGATAACCATGCTCAATATTTAAGCCCATCTGTATAATCTTTTGAGACAGGAATTTTCCAAATGATGATTTCAAATATCGCAAGTCGTTTTCCATCTCTATGCTTTAAAACTTACTTTTGATGAAAAATCCCTATCGCCTTCATATGGTATATATACCATTAGATGGATTTTCTTCCAAGTCCCTTGTTCGGAGATGGTGAATCACGATCTCTCTCACCATTTCAGGATGCCACTTGCTTCTTCGCTTTTTAGTAGGGATCCTCATTGCGGTAAGGGCGCGCACGATTGCCGCATTTGAGAAACGATTCTCTGCATTTTAAAAATAGAGCGGATTACTTTTTGCTCTCGTTCGGGCATGGAGGACGGCCTTGTTTAAAGTAGGTGGAAGTGTTCTAATCCTTGAAACGACTACGGTTTTTGCGTGAAGCACGTTTCCAGTACCTGGGTCTGATTGGTCCGACAGGGTTCTTTATCGACGCAATAGTACTACTGGCAAATTTCTTCTATGAACAATTTAACAGAGAGTTTTCACATTTCGCTGCCCTCTTGCCCCTCACTCTCAAAATCTTCATGTTTACGCCGGGCGTAGCGATAAGCTTCGCTTTCGTATTCCTTCCAGTAACCATTCTCTGACTTGATCTGGGAAAGGACCCATAGCGATTCCTTCTCACCCAAAGATTGGAGATATGCGCCGAAAAAACATACTTGCGATGAATTATTAAGCAAGCCCCGCCACTCTTTGAGAGTAAATTCACAGTCCCAATTAAAAGTCGGATCAAGATCATATTCGTAATGTTCAGTATTAGACGTTGCAACGATTGTCGGAGTCCTCCGCCTACTCCCATAGTCAATTTCAATACATGTTAACTCAACGGCAGCAATGGGATAACAATGCCATTCATTGTAAGATTCCCATTCCTCCTTCGAGGCCAGGGAACTGCTAAGTGCAGGTTCTTCCTGTTGAGATTCGATTTCGTAGTCTGCTTCAGTTAAAAGTAATGAAGAATGAACATCTCCCAGAATCAAAATGGGTACTAAACATAAAATTCCAATGATTATTCGACGGATTCTTTGCATTTTTCTTTCAACCTTTCATAAAACGTTCGTAGGTCTTTCATCGAGCGCGGTATCTTTCCTTTTTTCATGTCGCTTAGATATGACTTGTAATCCGCAATGGCCTCTTCCCAGGTAGCTTGACGTTTAAGTTTCGTGGATGCAGTTTCCCTCTTTCTAAATAGCCATCTTATTCCGGCCGCGAGATTTGCACTAGGTTCGAACATGTCCTGTTGATCCACATTTACAAGGTGGTCTCCAAGCTCCCCTTCTTCATCTTGAAGGATCTCCTGCGTCCAATCCGTAACTTGCAATAATCCTCGAGCCCAACCGGCTCTTTTCCCAGCCCGTTTCTTTATATTCGACCGAAATCCCGACTCGGTCGCAACCAATGCCTTCACTAGATCAGGATCTAACGGATCGGTGGGCTGAAAAATCTCATTCCAATATTTAGCCCAGCCACGAATTAACAAGTCATATTCATTACCATCGGAAAAACCTAAATCATAAGAGCAAGGCGGTCCTTTTAGATTTCCGAACTCATTCTCCGTAATTTTCTTAATTTCCGGAACATAGATTTGATCTCTTCCCGAGGAATTATTTCTGCAAAATCCTTTTACTCCCTTGGTGCCTACGCGCAGGTGGGGCCGCACCCAATGCTGGCCTATTGGACACTCTCTCCACGGATGCAGTGGACCGAATAGAGGATGAAGTTTTTTACGACGCTTCTTCTTGCCAGTAGTCTTCTGTTGAATGTTACGCTTTTCCATAAGATTCCGACACGTGACATTACCACCGAGACCAACTCTAAGTCATACTCTTCCCAGAGAATGTCGAGTCTCACATAACCAGCCCCCTACGGTTTCACCTAAATAGCCCCCTGATAGACTGTTTTTCTAGTGCTTAATTTGCCCTACGTTAATCTCCCTGATTTGGATCTTTCCTTTGAGGCGAAAACTGGGCCCTTTAAAAATCAAAGTTTCTGCAAGGGGTTGAAAGCCGGCAATACCTATAAACTCAGAATGGGTACCAAAGACAAAATTACCAAATCCGTACAAAAACTACCTCAGTAATCAAATTCTTTCAGACTAGAAGCGGGTAAATTCCAAAATGCGTACTAGAATTCGTTTCGTTTCGGAATCTCTTGATAAGTCCAGTAATTGTAGGCCTATATTTTTAGTGGGGTGGGTTATTTCGTCGAGTACGCAAAATTCTATTTTCACTTGAGCCGGGAGTTGCTTTTGAAAAAGATAGCCAAAGCTTTGGGCAATGTTTTTTTGAAGAACAAATGCAATATTGAAGGGGCTTTTAAACTGGAGTTGGGACAAAATGGCAGTGAGCCGTTTCACTCGGGATTCGATGTTTTTCAGAGAAGGTTCATTTATGGAACGAACATAGATAGCGAGCGATGATATACCTTGGTCCATTTTAGAGATCTGGAATTCATTCTCTTCAATAAGACGCATATTTCTCGCCGGAAATCGAAAGCCCGCGGAGCAATAAATAGAAGAGCCTGCCAACTGAAAACTATGTGCCGATATACCTAAGACGGTCGCTCGACCTGTGCTGGGGGCAATAAGGAGTTGCTGATTTTCACTGTGCAATTTAGTTTTTAAGGAATTTAAGAGTAGGGGACCCAAATCTCCAAAACAAAAAGGCGTGGCTGACTCAATGGACGGGCAGTCTGCAACTCCACCTGAAAGAAAAAAAATTACTTTTGGGTTTGTGGCTGTAGGTCGGCTCCAAGGAACTACGACAAATGGAAAGTGGGAGACGTTGACTGTTTCGCAATATTTCATCAGCAAGTCGGCTATGTGGGCGGTGATAGTTTTCGCTATTTCTAAATTAAACACTTGAATGGGGTGCAGATTTGGGAATAGTTCTTTTTCCAATATCTCAGCAGAATGGCCGCGATGGAGTACCTGAAGTGTTGATGGATCCAAAATCCATTTGCGGCAACCGAGATCTAGGCAAGCGGTGTCGATAATTTCCCCGTTTTCGATTCGAGCAAGATTCGTTGTGCCACCACCAATATCTAAATGTATGATTGGGACTCCGGGATGTAGTTTGGAGTATTCAATCGCTCCTGCGCCATAAGCCGCCAGGCGACTTTCTACCTCTGGGCTGAGTTGTGCCGATAGCAGATTGGGCCAGAGCGAATTTAGGATTTTAGTACATTCACTTAGATTGGTGGAACGTTGGGCCTCCCCTGTATAAAGAATCGTTCCGGTATCAGGCGGAGGAAATTGCTCCAATTCGACATAGGCTTTAATCGTCTGAAGGACTGCCGGAATATTTAGAGATAGAGTTGAATTAAAAGGAGTATATTCACAGAGTGGCTTTTTAGAGAGTAGAGAGACTATTCTTTCTCTGCCGGAACTAAACGTTACTTCGCTGACGATCATCCTAATAGTAGTAGTTCCGATATCAATTCCATAACAAATCATGTGAATTCAAAACGGACGCTCATTCCGCTTTTTTTGATTTGAATGATGTGATGAAGGGCTTCGGCTAGCATTAACGCAGCTTCAGTCGGGGGGATACCATTGAGATGAATGTTTGAAAGTACATTTCTATCTGATTCGACGCGTTCTAAACACGGGGAATATTCAAAATAAGCACTGAGGGAATCCGCAGTTCCCAAACCTGGTCTTTCTCCTAGTAAAATAATTGCGGCTTTAGGTTTTAAGATCTCTCCTATTTGATCGATAATTGCTACTCTCGCTCTATCGATATAAAGGGGTGGAAATATTGTGAGCCCGAAATCACTTACGTGAGTTCGCATGAGTTCCAGCATCTGGGGAACATTATTTTCAAAAGCTAAACTGGAAAGGCCGTCTGAGCATATGATTACAATATCAGGTGATGAGTGGGGTAATTGTGACTTAAGTGTTTTTAGACTCTCAGCAGAAAGGTTTCGCCCCATCTGAATATTCATTAAATATTCTGTCCGCGTAGTAGCTTGTGAGGAAAGTCTTAAGAACCCCAATTTTTTCACCCAATCATCAGAGACATTTTTTCGTACAGCGTCGCGGGAGGTCGCTAGATCTTGTTTGAATTTGAGATGGGCAGAAGTTGGGTAGCGAAGACCGGCGCGTCCGATTCCAATGCGGGCTCCGGTCGTTTTCTTTAAAGTTTCTAAAAAAATATTAGGCGAAGACACTGGGATCTCCAAAACGTTCCGAGGGGGCACCTTCTTGATAGAGTCCCATTGTGTGTAGCCATTTTTCAAATTCGGGTGTGGGTTTTAGCTGATACATTTTGCGAAGTGATGCGACATCGTGAAAGCTCGTGTCTTGATAGCTCAACATGATGTCGTCATTTTGAGCGAGGCCCATAAAGTAGTTTGAACCCGCAAGAGTCAAAAGCATCGTCGCGACTTCGTGGTCGTTTTGATCAATTTCAGCATGTGTTGTATAGCAGGGAGCCATGCCCATGGGTAAACCCATTAACTTAGCCATACAGAGATCTTCCAGATTTGCCCGAATCATTTGTTTCCCGTCGTACAAAGTTTCTGGGCCAATGAAACCCGAGACATTGTTTACCATATAAGGATTAAAGAGTCGCGCCAGTCCATAAGTGCGCGCTTCTAGTGTCACTTGATCGACTCCTTGGTGACTCTCTAAGGAAAGTTCGGAGCCTTGGCCGGTTTCAAAGTAAAGAACATTGGGCCAGGTAGGATGAGTTGCATTGCCGAGAGCTAGAGCCTCTTTGAGCATTGAGATATTGATTCCAAAATGTTTATTCGTTGCTTCGTTTCCGGCTAGGCTTTGAAATAAGATATCTATCGGAGCGCCTTTTTTAAGTGCTTCCATTTGAGTGGTTAAATGGGAAAGGACACAATTTACCGTTGGAATTTGGTGGCGTTCAATAAGTTCTCTGAGAGCTTCTGCAATTCGAGTAACATTTTCGACGCTATCTAAGGCAGGATTCACACCGATAATACAATCACCCGAACCATAGGATAGACCTTCTAGAGCGAGTGCTAATATCCCTGCGATTGAATCTGTAGGATGGTTGGGCTGCAATCTTGAAGAGAGAGTGCCCGGAAGGCCGATGGTTGTTTTTGCTTGAGTCGTGTAGCGTAGTTTCTGAGAAATAAAAACTAAGTCCATATTGGCACAAATCTTTACGACCGCTGCTACCATTTCTGGAGTAAAACCTTGCTGAACTTCTTGGATTTTGGGTGCAGTCTCTCGAAGTAAAAATTCTCGAAAGTCAGATACAGTCCAATTTTTGACGAGTCGTAGAGAGTTTTGATCAATATTATCGATTGCGGCACGAGTAACTTCGCAGGACTCATAGGAAACAGCAGGGTTCTCAAAAAATGTATCTAAAGTAAGTTCGGATAACAGGCTTTGGGCTGCGACCCGTTCTAATTCGGTATCTGCAGCTAGACCGATGCTTTGATCTCCTGAGCGTAATTCATTCGCCTTGCCCATCAGGAGGTTAAGGTTTTTGAACTGATAGGTAGTATTTCTTAGTTTAATTGAATACAAAATGATTTCCTTATGAGTAGAGGAATATCCGTTAGAATTTGAATTGTGAAGCAGAATTGTGCAAATTTTCCATGAAAGGAGTCATTGATAAACATGAATACTAAAAAGAAAACTGATGCTGTTCGGAGGTCCCATAACTTTCGGAAAGCTTCTTGAAGCCATTCGGTTGAGAGAAGAGATGACCCAGCCCAAATTTGCTAAATTTCTAAAAATTTCTAAATCACGATCAAGCAGGCTTAAGACTCAAAGTCGATGTAAAAGCTGCTTAATCGCGCCAACGCGTCCGCATCTAGCCTTGACCTTTTGGTAGTGTAAAGCAGTTTCTCGTAAAACGTTCGGACCCCTCGCGGGCCTTGACCGCCCACCATAGTGGCAGCCAAGTGGGCCAGGTATTTTGGTTGACTCGGGCCTAACGAACGCAAAAGGCGCCATACCGAGTGTTCTTGGGCATGGGTTAAGGATCCATTTTGTTGTGTTCGGCCGCGGTTAAATAAAAAGCCCATTCCTTGGTTGGGAACAAATGAGGGGGGGACAAACTCATCATTCACCCAAACGTAGCTGCTCTTTTCTATGCGTCCACTTTTTTGAGGAAGATCATAGATCGTTCATAACTCTTATACGTTTGCTTAAGTTTTTCGCCAATTTACTTTTCCTCCCCCCTTCCCTACCGCAACACCGGTCCTGCCTCCTGAACTACAAAAGCTTAGCGTACCCAATCGAACGCATTCGATCATCGATTGTCATATCTTTAGTTCCCATATGAACAAACAAAACTTTGGCGTTATGGTAGTTCTTTAAAAAACTAATGGCCGATTGGGTTGCACTGCGATTAGGGGTTTCCTCTATCGATGGAATAATTCCTAATGTTCCCTTACCATTGGTGAAGGCAATGGGGACAAAAGCTCCCCCTCTATTCCGAAACTGAAATTGTCTGCAGCGTAACTCAGGTCGATAGTGAAACTGACTTCTTAGTTCTGAGTAAAGAAAACGAGTCAGATCAGTTAAGAGATCGTATCGACCTCCATTTAAAAAAGTTGCCTCCCCTTGATCCTCTAACCAAATCACTGGCCTTTTCTCATTTCCTTCAGTCGGGATTACCCTTAAAAGATACATCGACTCAAAAGCATCAATCAGTTTGCGGAGAGTAGGAATTGAAATACGGCTTTTTCGAGAAAGCTCTGCCAATCGAACCGGTTCTCCTTGAGTTTTTGCTACCAAAGTAAAAAGGGTTTTTAGGGTTCGATAACTTAACGATGTTTGAACAAGTAAACGAAGGTCTCGTTCCAAAATCGTTCCAAGTTGTGTCTCAAAACGTTGAATCCGTATGGCTGAATTTCTAATGGCAAAAATGCCAGGGAGTCCACCACTTTCCAAACAACTATCAAACGCATTAGAGACAGCTTCAATACGTTGCTTTAACTCGACCCGAATACTTTTGGATTGAAGAAGCCGTGGCAGGGATGCGCTTAGGGAAATCCCGTGTCGCTCAGCAAAATCCATGGGTAGAAGTTCCCAAGCTATCATTCGACCTGTCAATGATTCGCGAATAGCCTTCCTGCTGGAAAATCGAACCGATCCCGTCAAAAGATACTGCCCTGGCTTTTTATCCCGCCTAACCTTATCTTTAAGTGCTGGAAATAGGTTTGGAGCCAACTGACACTCATCTATCACCAAAGGATAGGCTGAATTCGAAAATAGAAAAGCTTCAGGTGTTTCAATGGCTCTTTCAAGAACAGCAGAGTTGTCTAAAGTTAGGTATTTTTCTGCTAGAATTTCAGCAAGAGTAGTCTTCCCGACTTGCCTGTGACCAAAGATACCTACAATTGGAGAAAAGGATAAAGATTTTTTTATTATTTGAGTAATGTGCCTACGGCGTAAATGTACCATAACTCTATCATGACATATTTCTGTAAATTCGCAAAATAGGGTTTCTGTTTTTACAGCAATATGGAAGGAGAAGCCATAGTCTTATACGTTAGCCCTCATTGAAGAACGGGTCCGGCAATGCTGGATTTCTCAGTTTTGCCGCGGCACCTGCGCCGGTGACCGGGAGCCCCTTCGGATCGAGGAGGCCGATCTGTACGAGCACACTCGCCTGATCCCACACGATGTGCTCGTAAGCAACCTTGTCATTTTCGATCCCGACGATCACCACGAATATCGCTTCGACCCGTTTCCCGGTGGGCTCGACTCCTGGCAGCATCCAATCCATTGTGCTGGTGTGCGTGAACGAGATGATGAGTTCATCAATGAGCCGTTCCTCGCTGTAAGTACGCGACACCGTTTCAAATGTGACGTCAGGCGGAAAGAACTGCCCGACCAAACGTTTCTCGTAAAACGTTCGGACCCCTCGCGGGCCTTGACCGCCCACCATAGTGGGTACGTTCACAAGATGCGGATTCGACGCCATAGTGGCAAGAGTCTGGTCGAGATCGCCGGCCAATTCCGCCTGCATATGAGCATTGAAGATCGCATCGAGTTTCGCTTGTAAATACGGATTAACCATGCTGTCTACTCTTGTATATAGACTTAGTTATTCACTATAACTAACGAACGCAAAAGGCGTTTCCTATATTTATGATTTTCCGCAGTTAAATTTCTAGCAGCTTTTTATAGGGGTGTCGTTAGATTTCTTTAGCTATAGCTCCTTTCTGTTCTGTAACACAAAAATCTTTTCCTAAGATGAGCCTTGCACTTACCGTTCTAGACTGGGGATTCCTTGATCAAGGGCTCATAATCTAGTCCCTTTTCTGATATCGGTCATAACTTAGTAAGATATTACGCGCAAAGGTCATGGCGAGATCCTACTAAACTCCCGATAGTTGACCCCATACTCATTCACTAAATCGGGAATCTCGAAATGTTGCGCAAGGAATTTAAAATTCAAAATAGTTTCGTCAATATCCCCATGTTCCGAAACGCGGATTTTATTCGGGTTACTTCCGAAATACCCATTTACTACCAATTCATATTCTCGAGCTTTTCCTCCCGGGGTAAAATCTAGTGACGGTCTTACGCGCACGAATTTTCGCTCAGCCACATCACGAACGAGTTGGTTATCCGAAAGCCGATTAGGACCATGACAACCCTCGTTGTTCACAATCTTCGGAATTCCTTTTACAGGATCAAGTAGCAGGTGCGCCTTATCATCGAAAGTTTTCAGCACCGGACTGATACGAATCTGAATGTGGTGAGGATAGGTCAGAAGGGAATAGGTTTTGCCATCCGAGGTAAGCCATTCCGATTCCCCTTTGTATACAAGAGTTAGATTGCAAAGAGGTGGCCATTACCCAATTTCTAAGCAAGGCAGAAAATTACGATTACTCTTGCGGTATTCACCAAGAATGACAAGGCTTGCGAATTGTCAAAACACTAAATGAGTGTAAAATTTTCATGAAAGAATTCGGCCCTCTTATGACTCCAACTTTGCATTTCTGGACTCTGTTGCGGAATTCCCTGGAAATTAAGCTTTAATATCCTAGATATGAATACTTTAAGAATACTGATTATGGTTTAAATATTGCTATTGCATAGATTTGGGTAAGGGGCTGAATCTAGGAAAAGTAATGACACGTCTGTTCTTCTCTTTTTTTGTTTTCTTATTTATTTTCATTACCCTTCCGCCTGTTTTTGCAGAGAGAAATCCTCCTCCTCTTCAAAGTTCTCCAGAATATACAAATTTCCTGAAAGAGAGGTATGGATTTCTCCCTTCTGATATTACCTGGGGAGAAAAGTACCCTGTCATTCTTAGAGGTGGAGATGAAGCTAGTTTTTCTCCAAAAGCAAATTCAGAATCCATAAGAAAAAATTCCGAACATTACGATTTAATTATAGTAGGAGGTGGGCTTTCAGGATTAACAAGTGCTAAATATGCTACTGAAAAAGGTCTAAAAGTATTAGTTCTTGAAAAAGAAAATCAACCTGGGGGATTAGCTGTTGGAAGTTCAAGTTCAGGCACTATCCGTTACGGACGTGGAGGGGCTTATTTTACAGATGCTTCAGGTAAAGCTGAAGAGATCTTTAAAGATCTAGGAATTCATGAAGGCTCTAAGGAATTTAAAATTCCCTACCCTATTGATAGTTACTTGTGGAATGGGAAATATTATCGTGGATTATGGGAAAGTGATTCAGCTATGCGAAAACTACCTGCAAGTTTTTCTGCCTTTCGTTATGTCTTAAAAGATCTCGATAATAAAGGGTTGATTCCAGTACAGCCTTTTGAGAATCATCCTGCAACTCAAAAATTAGACTCTCTAACTTTTGAACAATGGGTTAATTCAGTGCCTAAGCAATTAGAGACTTTAGCTAAGAACGGCGATTGGAATGCCAAACAGATCTTGGAACGTTTCAAGAAAGATTCTAAGGTGGACCCCTTAAATCCAATGAAAGAAGTACTAGGGCTTTTACAGTTATATGGGCGATCTGCTTTAGGAGATCATCCCAATAAAGTTTCAGCAGCAGCCTTTATTAATTTTTATATTTCCGAGATTTCAGAGAGATTAACAGGAAGTTTAGGAACAGGGATCATTACTGAGAAACTTTTAAAACAGCTTGAAAACAGAAGCAACCTCACGCTTAAAACAAATTCTCCAGTAGCTAAAATTATTGATAGCACCAATGGAGTGGAGGTTTTTTATAGAAGTGGAGGAGAGATTCATCAAGTTAAAGCTTCCAATCTTGTCTTTGCAGCAGAATTAAAACTAGCTCCTAAGTTAATTGAAAATTTTGAGCGTACAGCCCCCAAACATGTTAAAGCTCTAGAGAAACTAGATTATCGTAATTATTTAGTAGTGAATGTTCATGTTCAAGGCCATCCCTGGAAAGAGGCTTTCGATTTATGGGTAAGAAATGATAGCACTTATTCCAAAGATAAAATTACAGATATTATAGACGGTCGTTATGTTGAGTTTGAGGGGAAACATCTTGTTCGTACCGATGATAAAGGGGTCTTGACTGTTTACCTTCCTATTTCGGAAGAAAAAACAGGAAAAGGTTTTACAAATAAAGAAACTGTACAACTAGCTGAAGAAGCTGTTCGACAAATGTTAGATTCTCTAAACCCAATCCTAGCAAAAAACCATCAACAACCTATTCAAGTTCTTGCAGTTGAAGCCAATCGATGGCCTTATTCTATCCATGTTGCAGCTCCAGGCCATTTTAATGAGAGAGTCAAAGTTTTATCTACCCCTGTAGGGAACATCTACTTTGCACAAAACAATCTAGGAACCCCCTCTGTTGAAGAGGCTCTTTATCGAGGATGGAAAAGTATCGAAGATTTAGTTAGTGCTTCAAAATTTCATAAGCAGCAACAACAAAATCGTAGCTCTTGCCATTTCCTAATGAAAAAGTTGGAAAACAGTCCACATCTCTAAAATTTTCTCTCGAAGTAGCGCGGAACCCAAAGAGCTCGATCTGGGGCATGGTTTAAATAGCCATTATTTACACCTCTTAAGGAAACACCCCTAGGTTCGATGTATCCGGACCAAATGGAGTCGGACAAAGAGGGGTAAATAATAAATTGGTACTTTAAAGTTCCTAACTAAAGCCTAACAAACTCGACAGGGTACCGGCCAGTTTTTCTACCAATGAATAATCCATTTTGGCATTTTCGATGCATTGATTAGTTCTAGTCCTGTAGTGAAAGGTAAAGAACAAGAGAGATATAAAAAATAAAAAAAATGAAAAGATATTTTAACTCAAATAAAAACTGGTCTTACTTTGTGGGCGGGCTTTTCGTATTATGGGGATTAACTCCTGTTGCAAACGCCATGATTAAGAATTCTCTAGTGGTGCATAATTCGAGAACTGAAACCATTACAGTTTCAGTTAATAACTCCCAAGGTAGATATGTGGGAACATTTTATATCGATGCAAAAAGCACCAAATCTATTAGAGTTGAGGACACTGAAGAAGGAAGCGATTATTTTGAGGCTTACGATATGAGCGGAAGTTTACTTAAGACTGGCATCGCAAGTGGCATCTATTCTAACTTTGATTGGTGGGTAGATTAAATCCCAAACAGGGATCAGGAGAGCACGGCATTTACTCTTCTTGACGACGCTCATCGCGCCTTTCCAGCACCCTGCGGCGGGCGTAATCCCAAATGGAGCCGAAATTCTTGGACTTAAAGCAAACATGGCCTTCGATAAAATCCTCTCCTTGAGAACAGGTTTCTCCTATTTCCCATAGATAAGTGGCTTTTTTCGATAGGTCCCTACAGCAGCAGCGCTGAGCAGTCTCCTTGCTGTCTTTATCCATACATTGATAATTTTTTCCCTGGTTCAAATCAAAACAATGGGTCTCAGGAGTACAGCTAGGGAGAAAGAAAGTTTGCCCCTTTTTTTGAACCTTCAGTTTCGCTGGCATAGCAGAATACCAAGAGTTTTGATTGTAGGGGCCATAACAGGTATTGGCCCTCATAGTCACTTCACATTCCTGTGGAAGTTTTTTAAGGCAAGCTTCTATTTTAGCGCCGCATTTTCGTACTAAGTCCTCGTTTGCGAAGGTATTGCAACCACCAAAAAAGGCATCTACACAGACCGTATTGGGCCCCACACAAGACTCTACTTGTTTGGTAAATTGATGACAGTACTCTTCATTTGAATGCCCTCCACGAACAAGATAGACATGGGTACAAGCGGGCGTAAATGTTTTCTCGGCGTTAAAATTAATCTCTTTATAAATACCACCTTCGTTACACTTACTTCCGTGAAGTTCCCAATACTCTAAGCAAGCAGAGTGGGTATCATCAAAGCATTGTCCCTGACCATTTCTGGAGCTAGCATGCCAGCCGCAATGATCTTTAGGGCTGCATTTGTGCTTAGGTAAAATCGAACAAGCAGCATCGTGATCAGTTTGATAGAGACAGGTACAGCAATTACGCCGAGTGGGGGACTTACTTAAGGGGCGAGATTCCATCCCCGACATTTGATTGATTACACACTTAGTCGGATCAGCTGCGTGTTCAGATCCTCCGGCTTGCACACAATTATATTGTTCTCTCTTTTCGCCAAATAGAGAAAGACAAGAGAGCAAAGAAAGTATGAGGACCTCTCTATAATAAAGCCAAATCATTATCGTATTTTATCGGAATAGATAAGAGAAGGGAATGAAGAATCTTCCTGATTTTTAGTCGTACATTCCAGAACTAGGGTTTGTAGTTCTTGTTCAAGTCAGGCTCTTTACAGCGTTGGAAACACACGTTACTACAAGATAATTCGTTGAAATATGAAAGAATTCTGTTTGTCGTCGCAACACGAATAAAAAAATAAAAATTAGAATAAGAATTACATTTCGGGACTCTATTGCGGAATTTCCTGGAAATTAAGCTTTAAATGTGATTAAATTCTAATATGAATTACATTGCCAGACTGCTACCCGTGGCGCAACAGCTGAAGAGACGGAGTGTCCTCCTCCTGGGTCCGAGGCGAACGGGAAAAAGCAGTCTAATTCGGAATGAGATTCGAGCCGATCGTGTTTTTAATCTTCTGCAAGTAGACACCTATCGCGATATTATTTCTAGACCCAGTCTCATTCGCGAAAGCGCGAAACGAGGGGATCTCATTGTTATCGATGAAATTCAAAAACTGCCCAATCTTATGGATGAAGTGCATCTTATGATCGAGGAATACGGGGTTCGATTTCTATTAACTGGCAGCAGCGCTAGAAAGCTACGAAGGACCCACACCTCTTTAATGGCAGGTCGGGCAAAGACACTACACCTTATGCCATTTTCTCATGCCGAACTCTCTCATTTTGATTTGAGCCGAAGATTAGCATTCGGATCCCTCCCGCCTGTCTGGCTTTCGGAAGAGCCCTGGGATGAACTTTCAACTTACGTGGGTGAATACCTACGGGATGAGATTCAAGCCGAGGCATTGTCTCGCAACATAGAAGGTTTTTCGAGATTTCTTACTCATGCCGCCGCCACAAACACAGAAATCATCAATTTTGAATCGGTGGCAAGTGATGCTCAAGTGCCAGCTCGTACGGTGCGTGAGTATTATTCAGTCTTGGTAGACACTCTTCTGGGAACATTACTGGAACCTCTTGCAAAGAAAAAAGGCAACACACGCAAGGCCGTTGCAAAATCGAAGTTTTATTTTTTTGATACTGGAGTAGCGAACGCTATTTTAAGAAGAAAAATCCTACCAGAAGCAAGCAATGAATTCGGAAAGGCCTTTGAACATTTCATCTTCCAAGAACTATTTACTTATCGTTGCTATAAAAAAACTGACGGCACATTAAATTTCTGGGCAATCCACCAGGGACCAGAAGTGGATTTTGTTCTGGATGGAGAAATAGCGGTGGAAGTTAAGGCAACTCAACTTGCAAGCGAGAAACATTTTCGTGGACTAATGGCGTTCGCAGATGAACACAAGTTAAAGCGTCTTATCGTTGTTAGCAGAGATCAACGATATCGAAAGGTGGGGAAAATTGAAGTTTACCCCTTTGCCCACTTTTTAAATGATCTTTGGAACGATAAAATTTGGAAGTAAGATTAAGACAGTCATAAGGCTCAGCATGAATGCCTACTCGGCAAAAGAGCCAAACACTTCGTTAGTGAACAATTTAAAAAAGTGTCTCTTCTCAAAGGTCATATCAAAGGAATGATAAGTGCATTTACTTTCATTTAAAGGAGGAATTATTATGTTAATTAAATTAAAAGAGCGAGTCAGAGATGTTTATTTAAAATCTCTGACATTTATTTCATTGGGGATACTATCTGCTATGGGGTCTTCTATCAGCTTGGCTGATATGCCAGATCCTAATCAGATCTTTATTCGACAAATTGCTTACAATGGTTCTGGATGTCCGCTTGGAACTGTAGCTGGAAATTTAGCTTCAGATCGGCAAGCCTTTACATTAATTTTTAATAGCTTTATCGCTGAAGCGGGTCCAGGAATTCCATTGTCAGCGGGACGAAAAAATTGTCGACTTCTTGTGGATCTTCATTTTCCTCAAGGATGGCAATACTCCATCATGACAGTGGATTATCGAGGATATGCTCAATTAGATCCTGGAAGTTGGGGAATGCAACGTTCATTTTACTATTTCCAAGGGAGTTTACGTCAAGCTCCTTTACGAACTAGAATTACTGGTCCCTTCAATGATGACTACATGATTCGTGATAGGTTAGGACTAGAATCGGTTATCTGGTCCCCTTGCGGAGCAAGTAGAGCTGTTAATATTGATAGTTCAGTCCAGGTCAGCGCTCGTCGTGGGGCTCAAGCACTTATGACCATTGATTCTATTGATGGCGAAGTGAGACATATCTATGGAATTCAATGGCGACAATGCCCATTTTAAAATTGGGTTAAGTTCTAAACTGAACTGAACTCTATATTGTTGCAATAGGCAACACAGGCTATCCCGAGATATGAACTTTAAAGAATGGAAAAATAGAATTTATTTTCTTAAACCAGTCTTTCAGTCAGTATCTCGGGATGGTTTTTATTTAATTTGTTAATGAGACTGATTTTAAATAAAAAAAAGAAATGCTTTGCTTACCAGTTCATCCAAGGAAATTTCTAAGATTTCTCAAAAACTCCAAGAACGGAAGTTCCCCAAGGAAACCGAACATAATGCCCAATAGGGCTCTCAGCAGAAAATATCTTGGATAAAAGGAAGTTAATAAAGGAATTGGGAACTTTATGCTCTCT
Organism: Bdellovibrionales bacterium; assembly: GCA_005776395.1. GTDB lineage: Bacteria > Bdellovibrionota > FAC87 > UBA2466 > UBA2466 > UBA2466. Next base: position 16,061 of record SXPJ01000026.1, read on the forward strand.
TTCAATAGCGTTCTCGATCTCCTTTTTAGACAGTCCTTTAGGCTTTACTTTACGGGATAGCCAATAGAGCGGACTGAGAAAGAACATGAAATAACGAGCATCAATAAGCTTAAACTTAGTAAGTGTTGCCAGTTTCTCGTAGTCCGATAGGCTGTAACGTCTTAGATGATTCATAGATTCATCATTATAGGACCAAAAACACATTAGAGCTGGGGTGCTTACAAATAGCAAGCCACCAGGCTTAAGAGATTCATAGGCTTGATTGAATATAGAAACATCGTCAGGACAATGTTCAACCACATCAAGTAGAAAAATCACATCCCATTTTTCTTTCCAATGTGTCGCCATTAAATCAACTGAGCAAGAACTCTATCTATGGCAAAGATCACACAACTAATGAAATCTAAACCCTACTTTCCTGAGGTGTGGCCTGGAGAACATTATAAACTTTTAGGCGCCCTAACGCAGGTGCTTCAACCTAAGTTAGTAATTGAAATAGGAACTGCCTCTGGTTTATCTGCTTTAGCGATTAAAGAAAACCTGCCTCAAGAGGGTCGGCTAATCACCTTTGATATCCTACCCTGGAAAAATTTCTGGGATACTGTATTGAAAGACTCTGATTTTAAAGAGGGGAAAATAGAACAGATTCTTGGTGATCTATCGAAGTCTGAAGTCTTTCAAAAATATCAACATCTGTTCCAAGAGGCTGATTTGATCTTCTCTGACGCTCCAAAAGATGGATATTTTGAGCAGCAATTAATGGATCAAATGTTGCAAATAACTTTACCCAAAAAACCATTGTTAGTATTCGATGATATCCGTCTTTGGGAAATGTTATCTATTTGGAGAAATATCACTTTTCCTAAGATGGATATTACTTCCTTTGGTCATTGGTCAGGAACTGGCATCGTTGATTGGCAAGGTTAAAGAGTGGTACTTCACATCTGAATCCGGAATCTCTTGTTTTAATTTCTTCTTTGATTTTAAAGACTTAAAAATCCATGCCTAAAACCCTCCTTTTTAGAGTTTTTACATCTAGACTATGCGCGTCATCACGTGTATAAAGCTCCTCACAGGTTAAGCCCAAACAAATAAAAAAATCGAATAAACAGAAGGCTAATAGTTGCGATAGCTAAAAGCTTTCTCTCTAAGAACACAGGCTCTTAAAACACAAAAGTAGCAATATTTTTGTCGAAAAAAGGGCCCCAGTAGAAGGAAAAAATGAACCCTAAATTTAAATTGATGATAATGGGAATCTTTTTTACTCTGACCATGGTTTCAGCAAAAGAGAACCTCATGGAAGTCCTTAATAGTGACGGAGATCTTGTGGCCTCTTCAGATTCCCTTACACCTATTTCTTCTTCATCTCCAAAACTTTGTGCAGCAATCAGAGGTAATGGTGCCCATCTCATGGCTCACTTTGGAGGGCTAGCTTCCATCGTTGAAAACTTTGGTATTGTTGATGGAGCCTCAGGTGGGAGTTCTGCTTCGATCTCTATTTTCCTTTATGAAAGCATGTTTGCAAATCCCCTGCTTTGGAAGTGTGGAGATAGGCAGTGTACTGAAAAAGAGGTGCAGCCTCGTCTGGCTTTGATGTTGAAATCAATGATGGGCGGAGTGGCTGCCGTTATCGATTTAGCTGGAGGTCAAGAGGTGATTGAAGGGTTCGGGAAAATCGATGCCTCTTCTACCCAAATGGGGGAAATGCTAGAGTATCTTAAAGATGGATTTGATAATCCTGGCCGAGGTCCTTTACGTCGACGACTTGTCGAACGCATTGCAAACCGAATCATGAATGAAAAATTATCTAAGTTTGAAGCAAGTACTTTGGGTCGACTCATTAATCAAAAACACAAAGATTCTTTAAAGGATTACGGATTACACCTCCCCCCTTATCGTCGATGGGAAATTTTACTAGCAACTCAAGGGCTTGATTTTAACACTGATAATATCTCTCTGGTTTTTCGTGAAGGTTTATTAAGTTATCCTACTCTAATTAATATCATTGGACGAATTGGAGATTTTTACGCAAATCGTGGCCCTATCGATCCAAAATTTTGGGAAACCATGCTTTCTAACGATTGCCTAGAAGCTGCAAAACAAAAAACATGGGAAGAGATGATAACCTCTACAACAGGCAAGGCGTGTGAAAGAGAATTTACTGAAGCTTTCATTAACTATACTCAAACCACTTTCCAAACGGGTTATGAAAGTTCTCGACTAGAAGATCCTGTGGGTTTCCATTTAAATTCTTTGATTTCAGATTCTGTTATTATCGGTGAAGGGGTCACTAAATATAATCAAGCTTACCTCGAGTATCGCAACTTAATTGATAATGGACCTAGCTATGCAAATTTTGAAACTGACTATCCTAAATTTAGAGCTGCCGTAGGGGAGATTCCATTTGAACTGGATTTTCTAAAAGAGGTTCGTTTTGGATATTGGGGTCGCAAGTCAGAATTAAAACAGGTTGAAGAAGCCACCTCTCTTAGAAAAGATGATATGAAGTCTTCTTTATTTATGAGCCTTGGCACTCGTTCTTGGGAATATGTTTTACTAAGATCCCCAGCTGAACCTGGGCTTTCAAATTTAGTGCCTATGGGAGATGAAATGTACTCCAGCGGCGGCTGGAGCGATTTGCATCCCATTCCCGTTTTAGAAGATATTGGATGTGAAAAAGTAGTCTACATTTCAAGAACTGATTTAATCGACAGCGAATACGGGCAAGGAATTACCCGCTTATTTAATATCCCAGAGGAAGTGAGTCACAAGCTGTACGATATCAATAATCCAGAAAGCTCTTCTTCCAAAGCCTTAAAAGCTGCGGATGCAGTCATCTGCTCTGACTGGAATAGTTTCTCTGCAGTCCAATTTAAAAGCCATTTTGAAGACTCTTATAATGCTCCAGTGGCAACACAAGATTCTGAATTTAAATCAAAAAGTAAAACTCTTTTGGCAGATCCACTTCCTGGTTGTGTCGTGTATTAAAAAACCCTAAAAAAAGTCAGCTATTCTCGGTGAATAAATTTTGAGACCAATTAAAGAACACTAGAAAAACTTTTTCGCAAAGTCTCGATGTGCCATTGGGGTGATTTTATGAGGGTTCATTCAAGAATTTGGATATGAAAGTGGAGCGTACAGCGACTTTCCTTGGAGCTGGCAGCACCACTTTCATATCCAAATTCTTGAATGACTCCGCTTTTTATCATGTACTGTGGCTCACCGAGAATCGCTAAAAAAAAGTGAAGAAAGTTGGTCGTTTTACAATTCTGAAGTACTATTAATAAAAATAAAACTTCAGGAGTTAAACCCTCATGACCGCAGCTGAACTATTTGTTTCTTGTCTTGAACGAGAAGGTGTTACTACTATTTTTGGGGTTCCCGGAGAAGAAAATGCCCATCTCATGATGGCACTTGAAAAATCTTCAATAAAATTTGTTCTTACGCGCCATGAGCAAGGGGCTGCATTTATGGCTGATGCCTACGGCCGACTCACTGGTGAAGCGGGTGTGTGCCTTGCAACATTAGGCCCTGGAGCAACTAATCTTGTCACAGGAGTTGCCGATGGAAATATGGATCGTGCTCCTATGGTAGTGATTACGGCTCAAGCCGGAATGCAACGCCAACACAAGGAAAGTCATCAGCACATGGACGTAGTGGCCATGTTTAAGCCCATCACAAAGTGGGCCGCTACGGTAGTTCATCCAGATAATATTCCAGAAGTCGTACGAAAAGCATTTAAGCTAGCCACGACTGAAAAACCCGGGGCCTGTCATATTGAGTTGCCTGAAGACATCATGAAGTTATCTAGTGAAAAACTGCCAATTTCGCCGGAGCGATTACGTCGTCCCGTAGCCGATAATAAGATCATTGATAAAGCGATGGCTCTTATTCTAAATGCTAAACGTCCGATTATCTTAGCGGGTAACGGTGCTATTCGCAAAAGAGCTAGTAAACAATTACAAGCTTTTGCATCTCAAACGGGCATAGGTGTAATCAGCACGTTTATGGGAAAAGGGGCTGTTCCTCGCAGTACGGACCAATGTCTTTATACAGTGGGATTACAAGCGAAAGATATTGTGAATTGTGCCATAGATGCATCGGATCTGGTAATCTGTATTGGTTATGATTTAGTTGAATACCATCCCTGGCTTTGGAATTCCAAAGGTGACAAACAAATTATTCATGTGGATTTTTTACCTGCTGAAATTGATGCTCATTATCTTGCGCAAGTGGAAATTGTCGGTGATATCGCTTACACACTTTGGATGTTCAATGAACGTATTAAAGGGCAACAACTTAACTATAATTTAAAACAACAACGGGTGGTACGTACCCAAATGCTTGAAGAGATTTCTGCGTACAAAAACGATCTCACTGAAGGAACCATTCGTCCACAAAAAGCACTTTGGGACGTTCGTGAAGCACTGGGCCCATCAGATATTTTACTAAGTGATGTCGGGGCGCATAAAATGTGGACAGCACGCTATTACGCAGCTGATGAACCTAATACCTGCCTTATTTCTAATGGATTCTGCTCAATGGGATTTGCATTGCCAGGTGCGATTGCTGCAAAAATGGTTTATCCCGATCGTAAAGTAGTTGCAATTTGTGGGGATGGAGGCTTTTTAATGAACGTACAGGAAATGGAAACTGCAAAACGTATGGGAGCAAACATTGTAGTTCTAGTGTGGGAAGATGGTGGATATGGACTCATTAAATGGAAACAAAATAATGAGTTTGGTAAACACACTGAGTTGAATTTCGAAAATCCTGACTGGGTGAAACTCGCCGATTCTTTTGGATGGGTTGGAATGAGAATTAATAATGCCATCGACTTAAGACCTGCTCTTGATAAAGCTTTTTCGCTGAATGCCCCTTGTTTAATTAGTATTCCGATTGATTACAGAGAAAATGCTTTATTAACTCAGCGTCTAGGCAATATTGCGTGTGCTATTTAATCTCTTTAGAGGTGAATCTTGTTAAAAACGAAATATCCTTATTATTTAGCAAATAAGCCCCATCAACCCAATTTTGATCTTGAGGTCACTGATAAGTTTACTGGGGAAGTTGCAACAAGAGTGGCAATGGCAGATGCCAAAGCTATTGATCTTGCGATTTCAAAAAGTGTAGAAGCTGTTGAGCCCATGAGAAAAATGCCAGCTTACAGTCGACAAAATGTATTAAATCACTGTGCCAACCGCTTTAAAGAGCGAGAAGAGGAACTTGCTTATAGTCTGTGTGTAGAAGCGGGCAAACCCATAAAAGACAGTCGAGGAGAGGTTAGTCGTTTAATAGATACCTTTCGAATTGCAGCTGAAGAATCGGTAAGAGTATTGGGGGAAGTGATGCCACTTGATATTTCTCCGAGAGCCAAAAACTATACTGGGATGTGGAAGAGAGTTCCTATTGGGCCTTGTTCTTTTATTTCACCGTTTAATTTCCCTTTAAATCTTGCAGCTCATAAAATAGCCCCTGCGATTGCAGCAGGTTGTCCATTTGTTTTAAAGCCCGCAAGCAAAACTCCACTTGGCGCTTTGATTATTGGAGAGGTGCTTGCTGAGACCGAGTTGCCTGTTGGGGCTTTTTCGATCTTACCGTGTCATCGTGAAGGGGCCGATTTATTTACTACCGATGAAAGGTTCAAACTTTTAAGTTTTACTGGCTCTCCTTCGGTCGGATGGGATTTAAAAAAACGAGCAGGCAAAAAGAAGGTCATTTTAGAATTAGGTGGAAATGCCCCAGTCATCATTGATGAAGATGCCGATCTTGAAGATGCAGTACAACGAATAGTGTTTGGAGCTTTTTATCAATCGGGTCAAAGTTGCATTAGTGTACAGCGAGTTTTGGTGCATGAAAAAATCTATAATACTTTTCGCGATAAACTCATAATAGAAACCAAAAAATTAAAAATGGGGAACCCAAAAGAAGAATCTACTTTTATTGGACCGATGATTTCAGAACAGGAAGCCATTCGACTTGAAGGCTGGATTAATTCTGCTGTTAAAAATGGGGCCCGTCTTTTGTGTGGAGGAAAACGTCAAGGGGTGATGTTAGAAGCTACATTACTAGAGAATGTTTCTCGAATAGAGAAAGTTTGTACGGAGGAAGCCTTCGGTCCTGTAGCTCTCTTGATTCCCTTTTCAAATTTTGATGAGGCATTGAAAGAGGCTAATCAAAGTCAGTTTGGATTGCAGGCCGGAATTTTCACTAGAGATCTTTATAAATCGATGAAGGCATGGAACGAATTAGAAGTGGGTGGGGTTGTGATTGGAGATGTGCCTTCATGGAGAGTAGATAATATGCCTTATGGTGGAGTTAAAGAAAGTGGCTTAGGGAGAGAAGGCATTCGTTTTGCCATGGAAGACATGACCGAAATTCGTATGCTTGTAGTCAGAACAAAAGATTAATAGATTCACTTCTTAGATTAATCACACTCTCGCTTCCTGCGCTCTTATAGAAAGCCAAGTATTCTATTGGAATATAGACACTTGAGCGACCTTCATTGTCACTCTCCTAGTTTTTTCCCATAAAAACATTCTCTTGAACCTGGAATCTATTTTGCAAATTCTGGGAGCCAGTGTGGAATCAAAGAATACATAAGTTAAGTGGGGAATTGATGGTACGCTCTAGTTTATTTTCACTTTTAGCCGGTATTGCGCTACTACCCTCTGGAATTCATGCTGAAACTCATTCTGAAGCTCAAAGTACAAATTCAAGGGCTATCCCGATTCACACAAGAGCTGTGGCACCGTTAGCAACCCCCTCTGGAATTCAATTTACTTGTTCGGCCGAGCAAATAAAAGAGTTAGAAAAAGATTTTGAAAAATTATTCCTTGATTATGGTTGGATAAGGCCTTTTCCTTCTTCCTTAGCTAAAATCAGGTTATCTTCAGATAATAAACAACTCTATTTAAACCTAAACACTCCAGTATCCGATACCGACACTTTAAGTCTACACAGCCGTCCCGAATTCATGATCACACCTGAAATTGATTCCTTTGTCGATCGAGCCGGAATTAAACACGATTACAAAGTTGCAAGCCAACAAGAAATTATAACCTCCATGTTACAGAATGGTCGTCTTTTCAAGTTTGATAAAACATTCTGCACCTTTGATAAATTCATGGAGCATGTAAGGATTCGAAAAAACATTATCAAATGGGGAATCCGCGCGATGTGGAAATTTCCGGAAGGAGAAACCCAGTACAATAAAAAACTATGGGCTCATGGCTGGAAACTTCAACCTGGAGTTAAAAGTAGTGAAGCTATTTCCGATGCCTTTACTGGAAAGGTTAATTATGAAATCGGCTGCACCAAAGCCTGCCAAAAAATCATGGCACAAGGAATTCTAGACTTTTACAAAAATGTTAAAAAAGATTCAAAAATGATCGATTATTTAGATGGAATTACAGCTCCTACTCCTCTTGATACGATGGAAATGACCGTTCACGGTACCTCCATAATAGATAGGGTCCAAGAAGGAACCTTAGTTGATCGGCACTTTAAAGTTCCCTCTAATCATTGGGTTCCTGGTGATTGGGGATGGATAAAAAATCCTGATGAAGAATCAGCCGAAGAGAATGGACTAGAAGGCTGTAATATCGTATACATTGGACGCGGTTTATTTGTAGTTTATTATGAGACCGATCCCGATCGAACCCTAGATGAAGCCCTTGTGAGAGTCTACCAGTGGCGAAAAGACTCCAAGGAAGAGCCCATTACCGATGGACTCAAAAAAAGGCTAAGAAAAGATCCTAGGGATGCTGGCCTGCTAAGAGATGTTAGGGACTTTCCGAAAAATTTTCACCAGTTTTCCGAATAAAAAAACTTAAACCCACAATAACAAAACCTGTTACACTTAAGAAAATTTCGGAATTCAAATTACTTTTTAGAGAAATATAAATTTCATCTCTCTCATCCAATAGAGAGGTCTAGGATTTCAAACCTAAATGAAAGTACTCATACATGCATTAGGTGCTGATATGGGGGGGGCTGTAAGACACCTCACCCATTTTCTTCCGGCACTTGCCAACTTAAAATCTGAACTTTCTCCGCCCCCTCAATATATTATTTTGCTAAGAAATAAATTAAGAACCCATACCAAGGCTACCCACATTAAGTTTTTTTATCTTCCTAACAGTGTAGGATCCTTTTTTTTACTTCGGCTTTTGTTTGATAATATTTTCTTGCCCTTATATCTCAAACTAAAGCGCATTGAGACGGTCATTACGCTGACCAATTCGGGTCCTCTTTGGGGAATTAAAAATCATATTCTTTTCCAGAGAAATGCACTCTACTTTTCCCAATGGTACTATCAACAATTATCTTTTAAAGACAAGATTCCCTATCTAACCAGAAAATATTACAGCTATTTATTAATAAAAACCTCGAAAATGACTCTCGTACCAACTCAAGCCATGAAAGAAAGTATCATTCAAACTTTCCCCTCACTGGCCCCCGATATTTTCACCGTTTTTCCACATGCTCTTGAATTAAAACAAAATGAGGCAAATTCAATTCCAAAAAATTTGATAGATCTCTTTCCAAAAAAAACCATAACTTTTCTCTACCCTTCCCACTTAGCCCCGTACAAAGGCTGCGATATTCTGCTTAGAGCACTAGGCAGCTTAAAAAGGGTTCATAGGGTGCAATTTCAATGTCTTCTAACCTCTTCACTACAGGAATGGCCCAAAGGGAAAGAGCTTATTTTAAACCTCATTCAACAAGAGCAATTACAAGATGAGGTTAAACTGGTCGGATCGGTCTCTCATTCAGTAATGGCCTATCTCTATAAGAACTCAGATGTAGTCGTTTTCCCATCCCTAGTTGAAAGCTTTGGCTTCCCCTTGGCTGAAGCCTTGAGCTTCGAAAAACCGGTGGTCGCCGCCAATACCGCTGTAAACCGAGAGATCTGTCAGGGGGGGGCTCTATACTATTCCCCCTTAAATTCAGAGGCCATGGCCCAGCAACTTAAATCGGTGTTTGCCCCCCTCACCCGAACTAAGCTTATCCAGGAGGGTAAAGCCCAATTTGCCAGCCGAGATTGGAGCTGGGAAACTTATGTCCGTCAATTTGAAAGGTTAATCTAACTCGCAATTCTTGCTTGATTTTTTTAACCCTAATTTCTGAATATTTTAATCTGATGTTACGAATTAGCCGTTCAATTTTATCGCTTGGTGCGAATTAAGAAAATTCCAGGACCGTTAAAGGGGCAATTGCAACGAGCGGCTTCAAGTGTGGTTTTGAACTTGGCTGAAGGTTGGGGGCGAGCCACTCCTGCAGATAGGCGAAGGTTCTTCCAAATCGCTTTTGGAAGTCACAGAGAGATACAGGCCATTATTCAACTTGAACCTGATGAATTTAACGAAGAGGAACGAGATACTTCAGCGTCTTCAAACTCATACGCAATTCCGGGTGCCTTGACCGCAACCCGGTATGCCGGTTTTGCCGCGATGCCGAAATCAGATATCACCTAGGAATAAGCTTTGCGACCAATAAATCTCCAATATAAAAAAAATCTAGGCATACTTTTCTCCGACACAAAGTGTACAATTACTGAATTATGATAGAAAATCTTAAATCTACGGCAAGGGAAGATTTTGGTGTGGTTCAACTAAAATTCCTTATATTTTTTTTAATCGTCGTCACACTCAGTTCCGCAACATTCTCTTTGGGGGATCATCTATCCGTTCAATCAGAACGATCGGTAAACTCCAAAACGACACCGCCAGTAAGAAAAACTTTTAGTGGAGAGGAAAATACGCCCCATACGGCCACTTCCGCCCAATGGCCTAGAACATTTTTTCAAAATTTTTCTAGAAGCCAAGACGGTGAAACCGAAGATGCTCATTTTCAAATTCGATTTACAGCAGTCCCCTTTCAAACCGCTCCAGGAGCCCCCCGCTGCATCCAAGTCAAGCTTAGTCTGGCTGCTGAATACGCATCAAAGCGTACCTACTATCGCCGTCGACTTGATTCGTTACGCCTATTCAATGACGGTAAGATTGCCACGGGAGGTGCAAGCACTTCCACCCAATTTATAACGGATGAAATTCGTCGAAATGGACGACGAATAGAAACTCCGCCAATCTCAAAACCTCCTTCTTTCAAGTCCTTCTTTGAAATTGGCTCGCCACAAAAAACTCATCCCATCTACATCAGTAATGGTACCGAAAACGGTGAAGGAGAAATAGGGGTCGCCTGCGTACGAGAACATGGAAACTATTCAGGATCGGTCGAACTAAAAGCAGCAGAAAACGCGCCTGAAAAAATTACCATCCCGTGGTCTTTTCGCTTCGATTCCAATGGAATCTCTACTATATCCTTTCGTCTAAATGAAATGGCCGTTCCAGATCCCGAAGAGTTCATGGGGGATCTCCATCCAAGACAGAAATTGCGTGCAGGGGAGCGTCTTGAAAACGTAAACTACCGACTCGTCAATAGCAGTCGATATCCCTCAAATGCACCAGACGGCTATTACCAAAGCCGCTTTCCGAACCCGAATTCCCAACGCGAAACTTATTGAGCCATAGACACAGTCCCTAGAGCAGATGGCACTCACCGAGAATCGTTGTAATCTAATCGTCACCTTTGCCTAGTCTCACTATTTTTGGTAGGCTTCGCTTAATTTAGGAGCCGAAATGCTACATAACAATATTTTAAGTGCTATTGGAAATACCCCTCTAGTTAAAATTAACCGATTAGCTTCCCACTTGGATTGTAATCTCTATGCAAAGTGCGAGTTCATGAATCCAGGGGGCTCCGTAAAAGATCGAATCGGATGGAGAATGGTTGAAGACGCTGAAAAATCCAGACGAATTAAACCAGGGGACACTCTAATTGAACCCACTAGCGGTAACACAGGTATTGGAATCGCCTTAGCCGGTGCCGTTAAAGGCTATCGGGTTATCATCACCATGCCCGAGAAGATGAGTCGCGAGAAGCAGGTTATCCTAGAGGCTCTAGGAGCCGAAATTATTAGAACCCCAACCGCAGCTGCATGGGATTCTCCAGAGAGTCACATTGGGGTCGCAAAAAAACTACAGAAAGAGTTGCCCAATGCCCATATTCTAGACCAATATGCCAATCCTTCTAATCCACAGGCCCATTACGAAACCACAGCAAAGGAGATCATTCAGGATCTCAATGGAAAAATTGACATGGTAGTCATGACTGCGGGAACCGGTGGAACCTTAACGGGGGTTGCTCGAAAATTAAAAGAACATAATCCTCAAATTCAAGTTATAGGAGTGGATCCTGTAGGTTCTATCTTGGGAGGGGGCACCTTAATAGCCCCTTATAAAGTTGAGGGAATTGGCTACGATTTCATACCCGATGTTCTAGACAGATCCCTAGTGACTCGCTGGATTAAGACCACAGATCGAGAGTCTTTCATTTTGGCCCGACGAATGATTAGAGAGGAAGGACTCCTTGGCGGTGGCTCTTGTGGCTCTGCAATGTATGGAGCCCTTGAAGCCGCAAGTTCACTGAAAAAAGGCCAAAATTGCGTTGTGATACTCCCTGACGGAGTTCGCAACTATATGACCAAATTTATTGATAACCAATGGATGAAAGAAAATAAATTTTCAAGCATCTCCTCGCTTCACGGAACGGTCTCTGAACTTGTAAGTCAGCAAGATAAAAATAGTTTAATCACTTTGGAACACACCGAGAAAATTTCAAAAGCCATAGCTATCATGAAGGACAAGGGAATTTCCCAAATTCCTGTAACCCAAGATGGATGGCTTTTAGGGCTTTTGACTGAAGATTATATCTTACAGGTACTTTCCACCAAACAGGTCAACGGAGAAAGTTATGTTTACATGGTCACCGATAGATCTGTGGCCTGTGTTGAGGGGGCTACTCCATTAGATGCACTTCACGATATTTTAATGAGAAGCCATTGTGCAGTAGTCATAAATGAAGAAAAACACCCCCAAAAAATAGTCACCAAGATCGATTTAGTGGAGTGGATGACGAGAGCTCGGTAACACCACAAATCACTTGAATTTGAGAGGATAACCCTCAATAATAAAATTGGTTTAAAGATTTAATTGATGGAAGGAATTCTTATGGCAAACGCAAATATTATTAATTTGGACGACAACTCTTTTTCTGATGCGGTAGAAAAAAACACCACCCCAATCTTAGTCGATTTCTGGGCCGAATGGTGTATGCCTTGTCGTGCCTTAGCTCCTATCATCGATGAGTTGGCCAATGAATTCCAAGGCAAAGTTCGATTCGCTAAAGTTAACGTTGATGATTGTAAGATGGTTCCTGGACAATTCGGAATCAGAGGAATTCCTACTTTAATCCTCTTCCAAGATGGTAAAAAAGTGAATGAACTTGTCGGAAATCAGCCCAAAGAAAAGATCAAAATGATGCTTTCTAAAGTAGCAGCTTCCTAATTTAAGTATGAAGAGCCCTAAGCTCACCGAAGCCTTTGGTTTAGCGGTTAAGATCCATCAACATAAGAAGTGGAAAAAAACAGAGAGAGCATTTCTCCATCATCCACTTGGAGTGGCGTCGCTTGTTCAATTTTATGGAGGAGATGAAGAACAGGTTCAGGCGGCTCTTATCCACGATACCCTTTCAGAAGGGGTTACTTATGAGGAAATTCACCACCAGTTTGGAATAGAGGTCGCCAACTTAGTAAAAGCTTTTGAAGACCCTCCAGAGGTTGCAGCATTAAAAATGAATTGGGCTCAGAGTAAAAGGGGCTACATTCAAAAAATTGAACATCTTCCCCCTAGAGCTATTTTTGTAATTGCTTGCGAGGAGCTACACGAGCTTATGGCTATCATACATGATGCTAAATATTTCGGGGCCTCAGTATGGAACAACTATCCTGTTCCCGGAAGAGATCTCGGTTGGTATTACAAAACCCTAACTTCTACTTTTTACACCCAACTAAGCGAAGAAAAATATCGACCTTTAGTTTCAGAATTTGCAAGCCAGACTAAAATACTTTCCAATCGAGTTTTTGAAGGTATCGATAGTTAATAAGTGACTTGCGATAGAGTTTTCTCAATCAAATTTAAATAGGGCTCCCAAAGAGAATGGGCAGTGCGTGTCTGTAAAGTATTATAGAATCCTGGAAGCAAAGCAGGAATTCGAGGTTTGGTAAGAAGTTTCATTCCTGCATCTTCAAGACTCTTATCACTCTTCTTCTGATTACACTTAATACAAGCGGTGACAATATTCTCCCACGTCTTTTTTCCTCCCTTAACAGCAGGTTTAACGTGATCCATCGTAAGTTCTTTATCACTGAACTTTTTATAACAATACTGGCAGTGATACTCATCCCGAGCGTAGAGATTGGCTCTAGAAAATCGAATGACAGGTCCCTGTTTTTTTAGATTTACCCAACGACGAAGTCTAATAACCGCAGGAATTTTAAAACTTCGATTCACAGTATTCACTGAAGTGAAATACTCTTCTAAAATTTCAACTTTGTTTTGAAAAACTAAAATGAAAGCCCGTTGCCAAGAAACCACTCGTAAAGGCTCAAAGCCTGCATTAAGAAGCAAAGTGTGATGCATGTGAATACTTTTATTGTAAAAAGGTTTATTTAAAAGGCAAACCAGTTTTAAGTATTACTTGATCCCCTAACATTAAACTCTGGTAATCCATAGCTGGAAGAGCGTTTATTTCCCTCTCCCGTTCAAATCTAGCCACACTGGTTGACTCCCCCACCTGTTTTATCTTCAATTCTCCCAGCCCCACTTTCATTACATGCCAATCACTAGAGGCCATGCGATTGGGGACTGGTACATAACGATAAGTTTCAACGATATCTCCGACCTTTAAACCATCTCGTTCGCCTAAATCGATGAAATAATCCTTGGGAGGTAAGGGCTCGCTGTAGCTCATTCTGAGGCGCCTTGCCACCTGAATGATAGTTCCGGTTACCGTAGCATGAGCTAGATTAGCCCAGAGAGTCGAAATAACCATTAGAGAGATTAAGTGTTTCACATCCCTCTTTTCGACAAAATATGAAATTTTCTTCACATTCGATTTGATTTTATCTTTTGCAACGCATTGTATATCTCTGAAGAGGCCATTCCAAAACGACGCCCCATCTCCTTTGCCCACTCTTTATCCGTAGCAAGTCTAAGAGAGATCTCTTTTTTCCAGTCTAACTCCAGCTCCTTTTGGCCTGGAACCAAAATCGCTGCATATTCTCCAAGATCGGTAAGTGAATTGCTCTCCACATTTTCTAAAGATAGCCAGCGATACTCTTCAAACTTCTTAGTCATTTCACGACCGATGAACAGCTCCCCTTTTGGAAATTCTTTTTTTAATTCTGATACAGTTTCTCGGATTCGCTTTGGAGATTCAAAAAAAACCAGAGGAATATTTCGCTTTGCGACCCTTTCCCACAACTGAGTTCTCTGCTTCTCCTGAAAAGGTAAAAAGCCCACAAACTCAAATTCACCTGAATCCATTCCACTTACCGAAATCAGTGTTGTTAGGCTAGAGACTCCAGGGACTGGAATCACTGGAATTTTTTCTTCATAAGCCTGTTTAACAAGTCTAGCGCCAGGATCTGAGATCGCAGGGGTCCCTCGATCGGTCACCAAGCCCACAGATTTTCCTTCCAATAACAGCTTAATTGCGTGTTCAGTTGACTCCTTCAAGTTGTGCGACGCATAAGAAAAAACCTTTTTACCCTCACTGGAAATCTGTAGAGCCATCAGAAGCCTTTGAAACTCTCGACTGTCTTCAGCGAAAAAAACATCCAGACTTTTAAAGAGTTCAATTGCTCGAAGCGTTATATCCCCTAGGTTTCCTAAGGGGGTCGCAATGATGTATAATTTAGATGTCATCTTAACTTCTCTCTTCCTAAGGAATCCCCATGATAATGCGAGCTAAGCAAAACGGTAAAGTAGTTGTTTTTGAACTTGAAGGACATCTTGAATTTGAAACTACAGTTAGGTTTCAAGATGCCTGTAAAAATATTCTAGCTAAACAACCCGACAGTCGTCTTGTCTTTGATTTTAAAAAATTAAAGTTTGTAGGCTCCAGCGGAATCAATCACTTTATTACCACGATGAAACAATTATTACTGCTCTCTCCGACTCCTAAAATGATCCATGTTTCAACCGAGTTCGATAAAATTTTTAATGCTTACAGAACTGCAAAATATCCTTTTGTGGTTCATGAAAATATGGATCAGGCCCTTATCGCCTTTGATGCTCCTGAACTTAAAAAAACTAAAAAGAAAAAAAGCCCTGAGCCCCCAAATTTAGAACAGTAAATGTGATATATTCCTGATTTTTAACTTATTTTTGTCACTTTAAACCTTCTGAGTTTAAATGCCCAATGCTAAAATAACTTCCACACCTATTTAATAAAAAGGCTCTATATGCTTCCAGAAGTTACATTTTTTACCAATTGCTGGGAGGGTGACTGGCGTTATCTACTTAAAACCCCTCGTCTCCAAAATATGATCGAGAATAATAATTTTAAGTTTAAGGAAAAAATTCTCTGTATAAGCAACGTAAATAATCCTTCAATCGTAAAAAAACACGCCGATTATTGGGTTAAAAAAGGAGTTTTAACCTCCTACTTCATGGCTCAGGATTATACAAAAGAGACTTTAGAGTTTTTTGGCCTCTCATCTGAAGAACTAAAACAAAGCTACAAATACACTATTCCACCGTTAACATCTTTATACCTTTGTAAAACAGAGTATTTGCTTCATCATACAGGAGATGTAATTCTCCCTAGAAAAACTGACTGGATCTCACCCTCTTTCATAGAGCTAAATAAAAATAATCAGTTTGTCGTTGCCAATCCAGTTTGGGACAGTAACTACGAGAGCGCCAAAAGCGAATCGCTAAGTGAAATCGAACATTTTTACATCGGTTTCGGTTTTTCAGATCAATGCTATTTGATTAAACGTGATGTTTTTCGTCGCCCAATTTATCAAGAATGGAATGACGCCTCCGCGCGTTTTCCGGAGTACGGTATGTGGGGGTTTGAACGGCGGATAGACTCATGGATGAGAAATCATAACCTTTATAGACTTACTTACAAACTTGCCTCCTATCGTCATGATACCTTTCCAAAAAAAATATGGAAGCAACGGATTGAGATACTTTTAGGAACCAGGAATGAAAAATAGACTAATTAAACCCTGTTGCGCTATGTGACCAGTTATGAACGTGAAACTCGACAGAATCTAATTAGCAATTTCATAATCCATTATACACAGGCCTAATTTCTCAGGAAAATACTCAATTCCCCATCGTAAATAGGCATGAGGAAGTGGGCCTATGACCTCCAATAAAAAGATTCTAACTGAACTTTTTTTTTGCTGAGCTAACGATACTGCAAATTGCCTCAGCTTTAACATCTTCCTAGGTGAAAGAAATTTTGAAGGGGCATAATTTCTATTACATCGTCCCCTAACCTCAATCACAATATATATATTTCTTTTAGAGTCCC
Organism: Bdellovibrionales bacterium; assembly: GCA_005776395.1. Lineage (GTDB taxonomy): Bacteria > Bdellovibrionota > FAC87 > UBA2466 > UBA2466 > UBA2466. Next base: position 32,516 of record SXPJ01000026.1, read on the forward strand.
ATGCGAGACAATCAATTTCAGTGTTTTTAACCCTTAAATTCTGTTTAAGAATCTGGAATCCCTTTTTGCGACAATAAGCCCTGGCGCATCTTTCATAGAGGTTTCCCTTCTCTGAGGAAGTAAGTGAAGTTTTAAATTGAGAGTTGATTTGAAGATTGTTTTTTCTGTTCACAAACAGACTGAAAGCAATTTCAGATCCTATTCAATTGCAATGCCACTCTAAAGATAGAATCTTAAACTGGAGTCCAGGAAAAGCTTTTTCGATGAATAATAGAAGGGCCTATCTCAGTTAAACATTGTCTATGAAATACGCTTCCATAGCCTTTATGTTTGGAGAAACCATAACCTGGAATTGTCTGGTCAAATTCTTCCATCCATTGATCTCTAGTGACTTTTGCAATAATCGAGGCAGCTCCAATTGAAAGAGAGAGTGAGTCGCCTTTCACAATGGCCAAATGAGGAATAGAGATCTCTAAGCTCCCTCTTCCATCCATCAGCACATAATCGGATTTAAGACTTAAACCTTCGATAGCTCTCTTCATGGCCAACTTAGCAGCATGGTAAATATTAATGGAATCTATCTCTTCAACTGAAGCCTGAGCGATATGAAAAGCCAAAGCGCGCTTTTTCACCTCTAAACTTATCTGCTCTCTTTTTTTGGCAGATAACTTCTTAGAATCATCAATTCCATCAGGAATGTCATTTGGGTCTAATATAACTGCCGCCGCCACCACAGGCCCAGCCAAACAGCCCATACCTACTTCATCAACCCCAGAAATACACCTGTACCCCTTTGCGGAACACTCAAGTTCGTATTTCCATCGGGGATTCAATGTTGAATTGTTCTTTATTTAAAAGACTACTTATCTTTTTTGGGAGTCGCTTCAGAAGCTTTAGCGTCGCCAATTTCAGTTCCGGTTAAAACCGGAGCCGTTTCTTGGATCATTTCAGTTCCAAAACGATTAGATTCTTTCAAGCGAGCTTTTTTGCCTTTGAGCTCTCTTAAGAAATAGAGACGAGAACGACGAACTTCGCTTGAAGCTTCTATCTCAATTTTTTCAATAAATGGAGAGTGAACAGGGAAAATTCTCTCAACGCCTACGCCTTCAGAAATTTTTCTGACAGTGAATGTAGCGCTAGGACCTCTGCCAGATTTAGGGCTTTTAGAGATTACAAGTCCTTTAAAAGCTTGAATACGCTCTTTCTCACCCTCTTTGAGTCGAACTGAAATATTAACTCGGTCTCCGACTCTAAAAGAAGGTCGTTTTTTTTCCTGAGCTTTATTGATCGTTTCTAAAATCTGGTTCTGCATTTTCAATTTCTCCAAAACGGGCAATCTAAAAAAGTAGCCACACTTAGTCAAGTGATTTCTCGGGATTCCCAGGTCACAAAACCTTGAGATTTTAACAACTTGGAAAGCTCTCCTCTTTCAGTTGCCCCTTTGACACTCTTTAGAGCCCCAGCTACTATCGAAGAGCTAAAGACTAACTCGTTAAAGAGAGGTCCCTACAGTGCCAAAAAATACAAAAAAATCCACAACTTCCGTAAAAAAAAAGGGGGGAGCCCAGCCCCTCAGAGCCTCTTTAAGACTGAGAATCCCCAATAGTGAGGCCCATTATGGAGGGAACCTGGTTTCTGGAAGCAAAATACTAGAGTATTTCGGAGATGTTGCGACCGAACTTCTCATCCGCTTAGATGGAGATGAGGGATTATTTCGAGCCTATGACAACATAGAATTTCTGGCCCCGGTTTACGGTGGAGATTATCTTGAAATTGAAGGCGAAATCACTGAAATCGGGAATACCTCTCGAAAAATGGCCTTTGAAGCCAAAAAGGTTATAGAACCCGAACCCAACATTGCCCCCAGTGCCGCTCGAGTTTTAAAGAGTCCAATAGTTGTCGTAAAAGCGACTGGAACCTGCGTAACTCCTAAAAACCTACAGAGAAACCCTGAATGAGTTCTATAACTTATCAACAAAGCGGAGTCGATGCAAACAAAGCTGAACAGATCATTGATAGCTTTTCTGACTTTTTAAAATCGAGACCTAAAGACCCTCGACTTCTATCAGGAATCGGCCCCTACGCCTCCTGTTTTTCCTTAAAAGACACCCTTACAAAGTATGAGGATCCGCTTCTAGTCTCCTGTTGCGATGGGGTGGGAACAAAAGCCAAGTTAGCCCTTGATTGGAATAAGATCGACCGTTTAGGAGAAGATCTGGTTGCCATGAACGTGAATGATCTTCTCTGTATGGGGGCAACTCCTTTAGTCTTTCTTGATTACTACGCCTGTGGAAAACTAGAGAAGGCTCAACTTTTATCTCTTCTTAAAAGCATTCAGCTAGCGTGCGAAATGGCGGAATGCTCCTTGGCCGGTGGCGAAACGGCTGAAATGCCAGGACTCTATCAGGAAAAAGATTTTGATCTTGCCGGTTTTAGCGTGGGACTAATGGATCGAAAAAACATTCTAGGAGAGACCAAAGTTCGTCCTGGAGACTATCTTATTGGAATAGAATCGAGCGGACTTCACTCCAATGGGTACTCTTTAGTTCGAAAGCTCGTGGAAAAAGAGAGCCTATCACCGAGTAGCCACTGCTCTTTTTCAGATGACACTTGGGCCGAAACGCTCCTTAAACCCACTCAGATTTATGTGAAAAATCTAAAAAGTCATTTAACTCAAATCACGGGGCTTGCTCACATTACAGGAGGAGGACTTACGGGTAACATCCCAAGAATTTTACCTAAGGGAACAAAAGCCAAAATCTCTGTAGATAAGATCTTCTTTCCAGCTCTTTTTAAATGGATTCAAAAAAGTGCAGGTATCTCAACCCTTCAAATGCTTGAAACATTTAATTGTGGCACCGGCATGATTGCGGCGTGCCGTTCCAACTATGCAGAAACCTTAATCCGCTCACTCAAAGAAAACTCATTAAAAGCACAAATTGTAGGAAGTGTAGAGCCCTCATCAAAAGGCCAAAATAACGACGATGCCTCGGTGCTATGGGATTAAAAAACCGTATTGTAGTTTTATCTTCAGGACGAGGAAGCAACTTCTGTGCAATTGCAGATGGGATCACTCAAGGGAAAATTCCTAACGCTGAAATTGTGGGGCTAATTTCGAATAGATCAGATGCCCTAGCCCTCAGTCACGCTAAATTACGTGCCATTTCTTACCATGTAATTGAATCCAAATTATACAGAGCAAATAATAAATTTGATCGACCTACCTATGAAAAACCTCTCTTATCCTTACTCCTATCATTAAAACCAGACCTCATTTTACTTGCGGGCTACATGCTGGTTTTAGGTAAAGAGATTATTCAAACATTCCCAAAAAAAATTATAAACATTCACCCTTCCCTACTCCCTAAATTTCGGGGGCTTCACGCTCAGAAACAGGCTCTAGAAAATGGAGAAAAAGAGACAGGTTGCACCGTTCATTGGGTGACTGAAGGATTAGATGAAGGACCTACGATTCTACAAGCTAGAGTCCCTATTCTACCCAACGACACTGAAGAATCTCTAAGCTTAAGACTTTTACCTTTAGAACATGAAACTTACGTTTCTGCCCTAAAATTAATACTCAAATAACCAATGCTATCAGAACTGGAAGCCCCAATAAAATAAAGCTCGTAACAACAACACCTTGGTCACAAAAACTCTAACAACTTTTTTATAATTTACGGGCTCAAATCGATACCAAAGCCCCAATCTAGTGATAGGGCCTTCGCAAAAGATACGATCGGCTTCAGTGACTAGCCTCAAGTGACGAGGAAATTTTATTTGCTTCATGGCCCAAACCTTAACCCCAGGAATAACACGATGTATTATGTTGTGCAACTTTTGAAGAGAAGAGGTTAAGTTCGAGGAGTCATTAGGGCTTCCCCCTCTAAAGTATGTTGACCCGATTGATTTTCGCTCCACAAGGTTACAATCAATGATCCGTCAGGATTTACCCCTTTAATCTTGCCAGAAGAGGTAATGATATCGCCTGGGAATGTTACTTTTTTAAATCGACAACTAAATTTTTTAAGCTCAAATTTTTCTGGTGGAAAGTTATAATTCAGACAATCTCCAAGAAACGCCATAGACAGCATTCCATGAGCAATGACCGAAGGAAATCCGGCTTTTTTAGCAAAGACTTCATCCAAATGAATGGGATTATTATCCTCCGAAGCGATCGCATATTCCTGCAACTGCTCTCTAGTAATTGAAGGTTTTACTAATGGTTTTAATAGCTGGTTTAGTTCACAATTCATTACTTAGCCTTTTCTGTTTCTCTTAGAACAAAAGATGAAACACTTCGAACTCTAACCTGAACTCCAACTTTAACCTCCGACTCAAGGGAAACAAATACCATGCCCCTTTTTTGTCGTGTTGAAGATAGTTTTGTTTCTACTTCCAAGAGATCCCCCTCGCATATAGGGGCTACAAATTGATACTCCTGGTCCGTATGAAGCAAACCCATTAAATTAACGCGCAACCTCTCTAAGAATTCAAACTCCCCTTTTCGCAAAGTTGTTGCGAAAGTTGGAGCCGTCCCCACACTATAGTCAGCTCTCACGGCTCTATTAAACTGACTTAATTTCTCCTGAGTTATCGGCCCCACTGTAAACCTAATAGGGGTAAGATCAGCATTTAAATCAATAAGCATAGGAAACCTTTTTCAAATAAGGCTAATAGTTTACCATTACTATTGCTCAGAAGAACCTCATAATGTTAATTCCTTACTTCGCCAAACTCAATGTTAAGAGATAAACTCTAAACAAGAGAGCCGTCAAAAGAAAGGGTGAGATTGAAAATAGCTTTTAACAGGTTTATCCGATGGGGGCTTTTTGCACTCTATTTGACAGTTTTATTCACACTGCCTGTCACTATTTTGGGAAGCTATCTTGGGCTGGGTCTAGGCTTAACCTTTTCCTCTCTTGCCCTTTTTTTACTGCTTTTTCGGGGAGAAGAAAAAGTATTTAAGAAACTTAATTTGACCCACCTTTCTCTTGCTGAAGCTCCGGAAGTTCATCACCTAATTAAGGAACTAAGTCGCAGACTAAATATTCCACCTCCTAAAATTGCAAAGCTAAAAACTGAATCATTAAATATCGGGGTTTTTGGTTTGAGTCGAAAAAAAAGCGTCGTGATCTTGACCGAAGGGCTTTTAAAGACAATGAGTCGTCCCCAGCTCTCTGCTCTTCTGGGACGAGAGCTTACTGCCATTTGGTATGGAGATACTTTTCTATCCTCTTGGTTTTCTAGATTCTTGGCTGTTATTGAACAGATCTCTCTTTCCCACCTCTTAGCCAAGAGTTCAAAGGGGAAGAGATTTTATTCTCTTCAATGGGTCTTATCCCAAATTATATTTTTGCCTATAGCTTTAATACCTCAATATTTGCTCTTAGGAATTCGCCGTTCAACAAACTTAGACCTAGAATCTTTAAAACTTACTCAGCTACCAAAAGACTTGGCTGAGAGTTATCGATTATTAGAGGTGTCAGCCCCCAGAAATGCACTTCGTACTCCGTGGAGTCTGAGCCCACTTTTTCTACTCCCCCCAACTACTTTAGATCCTATTTCAAAACTTATTTTTTCTGAGCCCTATAATTCGAAGCCTTTAGCTTCTCTAAATAAATTGAGACAATACACATGACGTTATCTTTATCACTCTATGGAGTTCTAATTTTCTTAGCTGCCTTTATCGGTGGGCTATTCCCACTCTGGGTAAACTCAAAAAATGAAAACCATCTTAAACTCTTTATCAGTTTTGGTGCTGGGCTTTTACTTTCAATGGCTTTTCTACACATGATACCTGAAGCCTTTAAGCTGTTACCGCGTTCTTTTGGTATTTGGCTTTTAGCGGGTTTTTGTCTTTTGCTATTTCTGGAAAGATTTATCATGGTCCATGCTTGTGAAGAGCACGGATGCCATTATCACACCATAGGTATCGCCGCTTTTGTAGGTCTCACTATTCATGGTGTTATTGAAGGCTTTGCATTGGCTTCAAGTCAAATGGTAGCCAACTTAGGGCCTCTAGTATTGATAGCCATTGTATCTCACAAGGCTCCGGCAGGAATTGCCTTAACCTCTATTTTGAAAATGGCCCATAAAAAACCAAAGCAAATTTTGCAGTTCGTATTGGGCGTTGCTCTCTCGGGTCCATTGGGAATTCTTTTAGCTTATTGGATTTTAAAAAACGAACACTATACTGCAACTGCTGGGATTCTATTATCGCTTTCGGCCGGTACTTTTTTATATATCGGTGCCTGTGACCTACTTCCAGAACTTCATCGCACTGATGGAGAAAAAGTTAAACGCTTAATCGCATTCTGTTTTGGTATTCTTGTAAGTATTCTTAGTGGATATTTAATCGAATAGGCAGTTTTCAACAACTCTCGCCGAAGGCTCCTTACAGATTTCACTTTTTACTCTTCTCAGCAGAAGGCACACGGCTATCTTTTTTTGCTTCAGCGGGAACTTCAAGAATAGCCACCTTACTTTCAATTTTCTTAACCATATCTGGATCTTTGCCTTTTGCTAAACTCGCTGCCTTTTTATAAGCGGAAACAGCCTTGTCTATGTCATTTTTAGCTGAGTAAACATCCCCTAGGTGTTCAAAGACAATGGCCTCTTCCGGAATGATTTCTGCGGCCTTTTCCAATTTCTCAATAGCTGCAGCTATCTCACCTTTCTTAAATTTCACCCAAGCCAACGTGTCTGTAATGTAACCATCATTGGGACGAATGCTCAAAGCTTTACTAGCCTTTTCTTCGGCTTCAGCTAAATTCTCACCTCTATCCGCGTAAAAATAGGCAATAAAATTTAGAGCATGTGCATGTTCAGGATTAGCTTCAACAAGTTGCTTCATTACCATCAGGGCCTCTTTTGATTTCCCTGTTTTATCGAGTAATGCCCCTTGAAAATACAGAAGCTTTTCGTCATTTTTAACCTGTTTTAATCCTACTTTCAAAACTTTTAATGCTTCCGAATACCTCTTTTCACTTTCAAAAAGAGAGGCTCTTAGATCATAAAACTCTGGAACATCTTTATTTTTTCGGATTAGCTCCTTAGAGAATGCCAATCCGTCTTTAATTCGATTAGATTCTTTGAACATATATCCCGCATGCAACATTGACTCTTGAAACATAGAGGATTCGGAAGAGACTTTCTTGAATTCTCCCAGAGCCAAATCCCACTGTTTCTGAGCTTGATAAACCCAACCTAAATAGAAATGAACATTGTCCGAACCCGGTTGTTCTTTTAAAAGCTTTAAAAACTTCTCTTTAGCTTTTTCATAGTTCTTCAACTCAAAATGCAACAAACCAACTTTAACCCTGGCCGTATAATCATCAGGTTGGCTTTCTTCATATTCAGAAAGAGAATCTAGTGCCTGAGCCAATTGATTCTTTTGAATATAGAGAAAAGCTAATCGTTTTTTAAATGGGCCTTGTCCTTGTATTTTTGAATAAATCCGAATTGCTTCATCGATTTCATTGTCTTTCTCAAAAATCAATCCCAATGCAGTTCCCGCCTCAACAAATGAAGGACGTTGCTGTAAACATTTTTCAAGATCAGCTTTGGCCTCATCGATTTGGTTTTTTTCAATATAAATTCTAGCGCGATAAAAAAATACAAGCGGATTGTCAGGGTTTTCTTTAACTAATTTAGTTAATTGCTCGATAGCTTTTGCAGTTTCCCCCATTTCCGAATCCAACATAGCAATTAACAACCCAGCTCTCTGATTACTAGGATCTAGCTCCACAACCTTGGCATATTCCTCTCTTGCCGCCGAATAATTCTTATTAGCTGTCAGGACTTCAGCTAGATTAAATCTAAATTCAACCTTTTTAGGTTCGGCTTCGACTGCCTTGTTTCCTGTAGTAATCGCTTTATCTAAAGCCCCTATCTGAGCATACACCTTTGAAAGCTCATTATTAAGGTGCGCACTTTTAGGATCTCGCTGTAAAGCTCTCTCCAGAAACACAATAGCCTCGGCATATTTTTGCTCAAAAATTTTGTCTTTAGCCTTAAGATAATCTGACTCAGCCTCTCCATCATCACCGCCCTGAAGCTCACTCTCTTTAGCGATATCAGACGAGCCATTATTTTCCTGTTTGTTTTTTATAGAATCCGCCCAAATGGCAGATGCCATAAAACAGGTTATTAGTAGATGACTTAGAAATAATTTAAACTGCATAGCACACCCTAGGTTAGTAGAGGATTCGTCTCTCTTATTTTCGGCACAGAGACAAATTTAGCTAACTAGAGAAAAGTGTGTTTTTTTACATAATTCAGAATTCGATTCTATCTATACTTTCAACTAGATAGAGTGATGACTAAAACTGAAGTGCTTTTGATCTATTTTTAACATCCGCTATGAAACGGTGCCACAATGAATTATATTTCTTTTCTCGATGCGCTACGACTTCGAAAGTTTGGTCCCCTGGAAAATTACTCTCGCTTACTAAAATATTTAAGGAGAGATCACTTGGCAAAATGTAGCTTTCCCCCAATTGAAACGAGGCTGATGAAAGACTAGCCTTTGAGGTTGTTTTGTAGGCTTGTAATGTATCTCTAGTAATTTTCTTTCCTGAAAGAATAAATTCCCCATATTCGAACTCTTTTTTATTTTCATCCAGACACTTCTTAAAAATAAGAGTATTTTTAATTTTCTTAAATTCAGACTCAAGCTGCTCATCCGTCAACAGCAGTGAAAAAAGCTTTCCGCTTTCAAAATACCGCTCTAAATCAGGCCAAGCATCTTCCATTTTCTTGCTAGGCTTTTCTCTGTAACTCTGCTCCACTACAACCGTACAAAAAATATCCACTAAGGAATGACGCTCAGGACTCTCAACCTGTTCGGCAGCCCAAGAGAATCGGGTAAATAGCATCAATAAACTTATTATTTTGCTCTTCATATCCCCCTATAAAAACGCCCTTTAGCGTCACTGTAATAACAAAAATTGGCCCTGTTATTTCTTCTCATACCTACTGTGGTTTCTAAAAAAATGGGTGAGTGGTTTTAGCTCTTGCCTTGTCCGAGGAAGCGGAAAACAGCTCTCGGCATTTTTAATCCCCCCATTTTCATGAGATGAAAACTGAATAACAGGAATACATTGATCGAGCTTTTTAATCTGTTTAATTAACTCTTTAGAATTCAAATCCTGATTGGCGTATGAATCAGCTAAGATCACAAGATCAAAGACATTATCGGTAGCACTGTAAAGGGTCTCCCAAGCAGTAAATCTTGAAACCACTTCAACTTCTTGTCCCAGCTCCCTGGATAAAAAATCCTTCAAGAGAGGCACCATCGTAGTATGAAGGCGTTTATTCTCATGAGAAAACAGAACTTTAAGTTTCTGAGTCCCAAACTCCACAATCGTATTAAGTTGTCGTTTTTCCAACTTGCCCCCTGGTCACTGAGTCCAAATAATGTCAGAGCACTTTGTGCAAAGGGCTTGCCAGTTCTAAACTACTGTTTCGAACCTATTTTAAAGTTCTAAAACTTTATCTTTTGCCTGAACGAAATAAATTAAAGGGGCTGTAACTGCGAAGAAGGCTTTTGGTTAAAATGGGAACTGCAACATCTAGAAGAGAACTTTTAGTATCTAGCTGCTTGGCAACTCCTTCTACCATTAAGCAAGATCTAATCATAAGAACATACCGATTAGGAATGAAAATTTGGTTTTGATGAGCCGCTTTAAACAGCTGATCTATTGTCTTTTTGATTTTTATATTTCTAACACCCATTTCTTTTACTTCATCAAGAATCTTATCAATATCATTTTCAAATCTTATAAAATCACTGGATTTTCCAGGAACACCTAATTGATAAAGCGCTTTAGATAAGTCTTTCCGATCTCTTCGTATAATCGCTAGCATGACTCTGATAAATCTTTTTCGGTCCTCACCCTCTAATTGTCCGACCAATCCCAGATCAATGAAAGCAATCTTGCCTGAATCTTCCAAAAAAAACAGATTCCCAGAATGGGGATCGGCATGAAAAAAACCATATTCAAAAATCTGTTCCAATACTGCCGAGGAGCTTAAAAATGCCGCCCTTTTTGCGGTTCTAGAATTCACTTTTATCTCAGATGCCTTTTTGCCTCTTATAGGCTCTAGAGCGATAATCTTTTTCGTTAACAGGTCTTTTTCATAAGTTGGAAAAACTACTGATGAATTCGAAAAGAAACTTCGGTTATTTTTTTGAAACCTATCTATGTTTTTGGCCTCTTCTTGATAATCAAGTTCCCGTAAAGTGGCCTGTTTAAAGTCGTTGAATGCGAGCTTTAAATTCAACTTAGGATAAAGAGAATCAAAAATAGTCACTGCACTTTCAATCAACAGCAGATCCAAGGTAACAATTTTCTCCACACCTGGTTTTTGAACTTTTAAAACAACCTCTCTTCCATCTTTTAAAATAGCAATATGGGTCTGACTTAGACTGGCTGAAGCCAAAGATTTTTTTTCAATCTTTTGTATAACCTCATTAAACTTTTTATTTCCCCACTCAGTTTTAAGAATCTTTTCTACTTTACGGTAAGAGATAGGGGGAACTCTATCAAATAGAATCCTAAGTTCAGTGGCTACAGAGTCTCCAACCCATTCAGGGCGCTGAGCTAACAATTGACCCAGCTTAATAAAACTAGGCCCAAGCTCCACAAAGGTTGTAGCTAAATTTTTTCCGAGGACAAAATCAAGAGACTTAGCTTCCCCTTTGGATTTTCTAACCTTGGCGACTCCTCGTTTTCCGATTTCAACTCCAAGGCTTTTAAGCGTTCCTGCAATCCCATACCTAGAAAAAACATAGCTAATCTCTTGAGATCTAAAAATGAGGGCTACTGGGGTGCTTATCCAAGAAACTAGATTCATAAATCTCTTATCGTTAAAACGATACTTTTTTGTGACTTGATTTACAGGCTAAGGAAAATAAAATATTCAATTAATCCCTGAGTTCAGTTGCATGTAGTCCAGCGACGAGTGGATTTTGGTTGGCGACAAGGCGCTCCAACGACCGTGTACTCTTGGTACTCGTAGGAGGCGCAACAAAGCTCGGCGACCAAAAACCGCCGGTCTGGACTAAATACAACTGAACTCAGGGATTAAGCTGCAACTTGAATTGAACTTGATTTACTTTTGTTTTTAGGAAGTAAAATTACAAATCGAGTATTTAAAGAGGTCTCATCTAGAGTTAAAGTTCCTCCATGCTCCATAATAAGAGTGCGCGAAATTCCTAGTCCCAAACCAGTTCCTTTTCCCACCTCTTTTGTAGTGAAAAACTGGTCAAAGAGATTACTCCTGTAGGATTGAGGAATGCCAGCTCCACTATCTATCACTGAAATCTCAATATGCTCTTCCTTTTCTTTAATATCGATCTCAATCCATTTCATATTTAATGTTTCAACCGCATCACAGGCATTATTAATAAGATTAATGAGCACTTGAGATATTTGTGAAGGACGACACTCTATCAGCAACTGATCTGAAATAACTGTTGTTTTTAAAGAGATCTCATGGTTTTTAATCTTTTGTCGACACAAGGCTATAGTTTCATTAATAATCAATTGTAAAGAGGTACTAATGAAAGGATCCTTTTTCCCCTCGCGAGCGAGTCGACGCATACCCTGCATTACACTAGAAATTCTTAATGCACTCTTTTCTATAGATTGTGCCATATCAATAATAACTGGCAAATTACTAAGCTCCTCTTTAACTATCTCTTGAATTTGATTTGAATAGCTCGTGATTATTGCTAAGGGGGTCCCTATCTCATGCATAATTTCAGCGGCCATCTTTCCAATCTCAGACAAGCGATTAGTTGAGATCAGTTGCATCCTCTGTTCTAAGGCTAGCCGTTCTGCGGCCCTCTTTTCTGTAATATCCATTCCAAAAACATCAATAGATTGAGATTTTTTATTAAAAACAAACTCCAGTAAAAAGATCTGATTCGAACTTAAAATCTCCTGTCGCTGGATCTCATTAGTTTTGAGAACAGTTTGAATCACCTCTTGTTCAAGTGGCGGGACAAGACTCCCTTTTTGACAATTCCACACATAAACTATAGGCATTGCTGCCGCATTGAAATAGTTTAAATACCCATTAAAATCGATCCGTAATATAGGGAAAGGGGATTCTGAAGGAATTCCTGCGGGACCATACTTTTCTTGTTCTGTTTTAGTAGTCAACTCTTTTTCAAAGTGACTACTTTCAATTAATGCCTGTTCTGTTGTATGCACCAACATAAGGTAATCAAAAAGTGTATCATGAATACAAAAGTCGGAGAGAGAAATTCCTTTTGCGGTTAATTCTTCGAGATGTTCAACAACAGGGCTTCCTACAAATATCGTATAGGATTCAGAAGGCAGTAAAATTACCTGACCTTTGAATTTAAATCCATTAGCCTTATATTTAATTATTATCATCTCTTCTGGGATCAACACATTATCTGGCATTGATTCAGAAACCACTATTTGAAATAAATTCGATACCGTTTGATGAGAGTCGATTTTAGGGCATGCTTTTTTTATGGCTTGACTAGCCTCCACAATCACCTGTTTGCTATCAAAAAGAAAATAAAAGGCTGTGATCTTTTCTAAAGTGGATTTTTCGATGTTGAGTGTCTTTATCATTTTAGTAAGTTACTTCAAACTCATCATGATCATGACCATCTTTTTTGCTTTTAATTGAACGAATAGTCGCAGGTGTCTCAAATCGCTTTCCTAATCCTTTAACTAATCCTATCATCATTGAAGTCAAACCTGGTCGATTGGAGTAGTAGTGAAGAATGAGAGAATGCTCTTTTTGATCGGTACAAATAATTTTAGGAGGGATAAGAGCGGGATGAGTCAGTCTAATTCTAGAATGAAGATTATTCATGTTAGATAAAAACTCTCCCACATTATTTCCGCACATTTTCACTAAATCCCCATAGCCCTCATCTGCAGTAAAGAGAATCCAATACTCGCCAAATCCTTCAAGAGCCGCTTCTAAGGAGACACCTAATGTTTCAGCAGCAGCGATTGCTAGTTTATAGGTAATCTCATCCGGATAGGGCAACATACTGACAAAGGTTTGCTCACTGACCTCTGCCTTTTCTCGAATTTTATTCCACCCCTCTTTACCTACTTTACTAGTCACAAAATCTTGAAGCCCTTTATTGACCAATCCATACATAAAAATCCTTTCGTTTAAACCTCATTTTTTTTTAACAACCCCTAACCTCATAAATATCGGAAAAGATCTCTCTAATGTTTAGGAATTGTTGTGATTATTCTACTTAACGAATTAACTCACAATTAAGATGACTTAGGTGCAGCAGTTCTCGAAGAGCCACAGTGCATGATAAAAAGCGGAGTCATTCAAGAGTTTAAATATAAAAGTGGGACTAGCAAAAAAACAAAAAGCTACATTCCTTTTGAACAAACGCCCTTTTTAGGACACTCATCGATATGCCAATCGAGATCGCAGTATTCACTCTTTCCACAGGTGGAATCTTTCAAGCAGCATTTGTATTTTTTTGGGGGTGCATCAGCTTCTTTGATTGGTCTGGTTAGCGAACTTCCGGAGACAGCAGGATCATTACTGGCTCCATGATTTACACTTTCCTTATCATCGGCTTGAGTTGTCCCCGTTAAACTGACGAAGATTGCAATGATAATGAAAAATATTAGTCCGGTCCTTGCTACCATCAAAATCCTCCCATTTTCTGCATTTTATTTTATTAGTTAGTTTCCCCTAAAACAAGAAGTAAAGTAGTAACCTTTTTGATTTTTTGGATTAGATAGATCATTTTCTATACTCCAAAATTTCGACGATTGTTGTGGGAATTAATAAGCACGACTTAGCGAGTTAATACGGCTGTACCATTGGGGTGATTTTATGGCAGTTCATTCAAGAATTTGGATATGAAAGTGGGGCGTACAGCGACTTTCCTTGGAGCTGGTAGCCCCATTTTCATATCCAAATTCTTGAATGGCTCCACTTTTTATCGCGCGCTGTGACTTACCGAGAATCGCTGAAAGAATTTTGCTTTTTTAGGCTGCATAGATTTAAAATAATAAAATGTCTTTACCATTTGTGTCTTCAGATATCTTGGCAAGCCTAAGCAGCTTTTGGCACCTTCTAAGAAGTGTCGATTCCAACCAAATTAAAACCATTGCCAATGAACAAAGCTGGCTAGCCATTCTCTTGTGTTTTGGCTCAGGTATTTTAACCAGTCTTACCCCCTGCATCTATCCAATGATTCCCATTACAATTAATATTTTTGGACGCGCATCTCAAAAACAAGGGGCTCATAAAAAAATAGCTTCCTTCAACCTACATACATTTTTCTTAAGCTCTGTATATGTAGCCGGAATGGCCACTACCTATTCCATCATGGGCTTAGTCGCCGGAATGACAGGCTCCTTATTTGGAAAAATTCTTCAAAGCAGTTTTACTCTCGGTTTCCTTACTATTCTTTTTTTAGTATTGGCCCTAGGCCAATGGGGATTATTTAAGATTGCTCTACCAGCTTCATGGCAAACCAAACTTTCCAGAATAGGCGATTCTGAAAGCCTGCCAGGAATTTTTTTGATGGGCCTTTTCTCAGGACTCATTATAAGTCCTTGCGTCGGCCCGGTCATTGCGGGAATTCTCGCCTTTATTTTTGACACCTCAAATGCTTGGCGCGGATTCATTTACTTTTTAAGTTTTTCATTGGGGTTAGGGGTTTTATTTCTGTTAATTGGTGGATTCTCAGGGGTTCTTGCAAAACTTCCACGATCAGGCAATTGGATGTTGAACATCAATCGCTTTTTAGCCACCCTCATGTTACTCGCCGCAGGTTATTATGGAGGTCTCTGGTATCACAAAGCCTTAGGCCCCTCCCCTAAGCCCAACACTTCTCAAGTCAGCTCAGATATTCACTGGAAAAACAATGAAACTGAGGCTCTAAAAATCGCTAAAGAAAAAAACATTCCTATCTTCGTCGACTTTGCAGCTGAGTGGTGTGAAGCTTGTCATGTAATCGAAAAAACTGTCTTTACAAATGTCGAGGTGATTTCTGAATTAAACTCTCGTTTTGTGCCTCTTCGAATTGATGTCACTGAGTCCAATGACGCCAATGAAAAAATATTACAGAAATATGGAATTCTAAGCCTTCCCACTTTGGTGTTCATTAACTCAGCAGGAAAAATCCTGAAAAATCCTAGAGTACATGGTGTTATATCTTCTCAGGAATTCTTAAAAATATTAAAAACTTTTTAGTTCCCTACCGAAAAACATTCTAATTCCTCAATGATTTCAGAGCAAAAAATGCTTCTTTATTCATAATCGTTTTCTGCCCCAAGTCACTCTATTAAGTTTCTCACCTTTTTCTTCGGTTTTTCCGAACCATTTAGTGGAGAACTCTATAGTGTTCACGGCTTTCCGAAAAAACTCAAAAGGCTTAAGTCAGAGACTTAGGCAAATCTTTTTACCTTCGCTTTCTGTGCTATTAATTTCCTCAGGGCTTACTGCGTTAATTTGGACTGTTCTAACACCTATACAGCCCAAGAACTATCCACCAGAGACCAAAAATGACAAGCATTCCCTTTTTTCTACGAACTACCCTGCAAATAGCAACTTTCAACGAGAGCTTGTAGAGCTTAAAAATAAAAATGAACTTAAACCCAATGATGAGTTAGAAATTCAAAGAAGTCTCCTTGCCACCACCGATTACCTAGACATTCCTCCCTCAGTACTCTGGTGCCTCTTATTTCAGGAGAGTCGGCTCAACCATCTAGAGGGAATTGAATCCGAAAAATCTTCCTCTGGTCTCGGACAATTTTCACGTTTCAGTTTTTTTGAAATTAATTATCAACTAGAACGTTACAGTCCTAACAATCTAAATTTACTGTATTTGACATTCGGCCGAGACATTAGACCCATTGAAGCTAAACGCAAGGACCCCTTGAGCCCCTCCTCCTACTACTCGATTCCAACTGCGGTTACCTCTTCGGCTATTTTTCTGAACAATCGCTACTATCAACTATCTCGAATTCTAGATAAACGATCAATTGCCTACAATCCGGAAATACTATGGATGTTTGCCGCGATGGCGTACAACAAAGGATCTCGTTCTGTATTAAGTCTTTGGAATACTATCCATCGAAAAAGAGGAACTGAGAAATTTAACCAATTTCTGAACGACTATGAATATTTTAAGAATACTATCAATGACTCAAGCATTCTTACCAAGTCCTTAATAAAAATCTGGGACAAAACCAAAGCTATTCCTTATGCAAATGAGCTACGAATCCACACCCGAAATATTTCCTCCTGTGCAATATCCCCCCTTCTGCAAACCACCCGTTCATTAACCGAGGTGGGACCATGAAACTCCAAAACCTAAATTTAAAACAACTACACCTTTTCATCTCTACACCTCAGGGTGTGACTATCCTATTTCTATTCGTGTCCGCATTTGCCTTTACTTTGCTCTATCGTTCTTCAACCCTCTCACAATTTAAAGGACAACCGTTATCAACAAGCTACCTAACCCTGCTAAAATCTGTAAACGAAGGGGGTTACTCGAAATTTCAACAGGATAAAAGTGAACTAAAAAAATACATCTCTACAATTTTAAATGATCCCAGAAATGAAGATGAAGAGACTCATGCTTCCAATATCGCTCTCTATTTTTTTCCAGAACTTTTGTCAGACTCAAACTTTGAAAAATCAGCAGCTCTTGAGCTTTGGGCACCTTTTGAAATTGCCATAGAAAAAAGCCCCAGGACTCCTGAGGCTAGAATGCTCTTTGAAATAATGAAGAGCAATATTTGGAATTACGAAAACCCAAAAATGAAAAATGCAGGGTTGTCACCTCATGCGCAAGAGACCCTGAAGGTTTATCATGAACTTAGTTCACCTTAATAGAACTGGAGATATTTTTTGAACTCCTCAAACGGATATTTCGATGACTTTTATAGTACCCCCAAGCGAGGAGCTGGGTTTACTTTTATTATTTCCGTTCTACTGCACTCTGCTCTACTTTTCCTTTACGTTCCCACCTTTATTGCTGAAACCTCAGAATCCAAAAAGCAGGAACCTATTGAAATTATCGATTACAGAGAAGTTTTACCACAATCTTCCCAACAACCATCTCGACAAGTTGTCCCCAAATTAAAAACACCTGAGTCTCAAATCGCTGAAACAGAGGATGCTCTTAATCGAAATATTGATCCCAATGCAAAATACCTAGGGGCCAAAAATCAAAGTGCAGAGAAAGAGATGCGAGCGAGTCGAATTGATGATTTTAGAAGTCAACAAGGAACCGGAGCCAAGGGAATTCCTACTCAGGTCGAAGCCATCCCTCCCACTGTAGAGGAACTAGGTAAGGAAGAGGAACTTTCAGAGGAGGGAGATTTCCCAAGTCAGGCCAATTCAAAACAAAAAACCGGAATCAAAAGAGATTGGAAAACGCTCTCTTTAAAAGATCTCAGCATCGAAGGTGATGGAGGAGCTGCGGCGGCAACTGATGACAAACTTGATGTGGATCGCGGAGAGAGAACTTTACTCAGTACCCGAGAATATAAGTTTTTCGGTTACTATCAAAGAATCAAAGAGCTATTACGACAGTACTGGAAACCCAATATCGAACATCAGATGGCTCGAATTTGGGGAAAAGGAAAACAGATTAAAGAAGATGAGCTTGTAACACGAGTCTTAGTCCTTTTAGATGAAAAAGGACAGATCAGTAAAATCTCAAAACTAACTAGTTCAGGATATATCGAATTAGATGAAGCCGCCGTAGAGGCATTTCAAACCGCAGCCCCCTTTCCTAACCCTCCAAAAGCAATGTTAGATGATGACGGTTTTGTAAGAATCAATTGGGACTTTATTCTCACAACCGATAATAGCCCCAGAATTCAGTTTCGAAATGTGGGAAGTGTTCCCCCTCCTTACTAACAAAAGCAATCTCCACGAACCTATCTCGGTTGATAGGTCATGCATCGAATGGTTTTTTCTATTCTCCCCACCTGAATCGATTCTGTAGTACATTCATAATCTCGATTAAATTTGCAATTCTTAACCTTGCACGCCCCCACTCCCGCTAGAGGGGTAATAAGCTCAGCATGACCATCCACGGGCAGATAGGTGTCACAGTCTGGAAAAATAAAATCTCCAATAGTAATGGCCTTTGCATGACAGGTATTGCCCGTGTTGTAAGCACAAGCAACTGCATCACACTTTGTAACTTGTGGCATTTCAAGAATCGTCTTAGGCATAGCTTCCTCCTAGAAAATTAATATATGCAACTCAGAAGCCATGAAATTTGAAATAAGATTGAGAGGGTCAGCTTTTACGATTCGATCACAAACTTAATAGGGGCCACAAGAACTCGCTTTTTAAAAAGCGGGTCAAACTTCCACTCTTTGCTGGCTTGAATCGCCGCTAGATCTAACAAAGGATACCCAGAGGTCCGAAGAATTTCAGTGTGAGAAACTTGACCATTAGTTTTTAAAGTAAGTTTAAGTTCAACAGTTCCCTGCCATCCATGATCAATCGCCTCTTGTGGATAAACAGGCAAAGTATTTCCGCTTTTGACTATCTCTTCCGGAGTAAGGGTTTTTGCAACTCCCAAGAATCTATTATCCTTTGAATCTAATTTTAAATCAGACAAAACATTCTCAGTTCTTTTCTGTTGAAGTTTTTTCTTCTCTATTCTTTGAATCCCATGAACTCCAGTCACAAAAACAGGGGCTACAGTCTCAGCTTTCAAGTTCGCAGTAAATCCAAAGGGGCTCACCCCCTTTAAAAAAAAGAGGTGAAGTACCAGCGAAACAATAAGAGCAATAAAACTCATCTTAATTAGCTAATACCATATGGTATGGAGGTAAGCCCACTTCATAGTAGGTATTAAATACGGGCTGTAATGTCTTTATATCATAAACCCAAATCCCTGGTTTTTTAGGATCTCTATCACTCAAGTAAAAAAAGGACCGATCTTCATCCATAAGAATCTGATGAAGCGAGTAGTTTCCAGGATCTCTTAAAATAGATATCACCTTTCCGTCACTCCTTCTAAATGCAACTAATTGAGTTTCAGGCTTCATTCCGTAAATATTTTTAGCAATTATCGCTACTCCCACAGTCTTACTAAGCAATGCACAATCGATAATATCTCCTCCTAACTTTTGCTCATCCGTAACCCATCCCAAAGATTTTAAGTTCGAATCAAAGAGCTCGACTCCGCCATACAACACCCCAAGTTTTCCCGCTTCCCCTACCGACAACTCACCTTCAAGTATTTTGAGTTCAGTTACGGGATTGGTTCCTTTAAGGGTTATGATCTGAAGCACTCTATCAGTAGCTAAATCTAGTACAGCCAACTGAGATTTATTAGAGGGTTTAAATCCTTCTTCAGAGTTCAACCGCTGCATGAGGATGAGTAGCTGGTTGTTGAGCAATTTCATCCATGTCATTTCAGGAAACCCATCGGGATCGGTGCTTTCAAGGGTCTTACTATCGGCCGATTCAAAAAGATCGATCTCTTTTAAGGTTTCTCCTGTAGTGGGATTTAATTTAAGCAGTATCTTACTTTCAAGGCGGCTCACATAGGCTACCTTAGAACTCACAACAGCTATATCCTGAGGATTAGTCCCTCTCCCCACACTAAACTGTCCTAATACCTGTTTTTTATTTCTCTGTCCCCACTGGATATTGTCGGCCCCAAGACGGTTAACAACATAAAAATAGGGACTGTTTTCAGGCGAACGAACAATAGCATCAGAATAAATGGAACTTTCAAAGGATTGTAATTCGGATTGAAGTAAGTCGACCCCTACCAAAACACCTGAATGATAATCAGAGGTAGCTACAAGCAGGTGATTAAATCTCTCAGAAGATAAGGGCGGAAGCTTCGCAGGAACAATCTTAATTCGATCACAACCCAATAAAGTTATAATGACGACAATAGAAAATAAAACATTCCAAATTACCTGCTCCCATCTTTTATCAACCATACTTTCCTCTTCTTTCTAAAGTTGGTAATTCCAACTTAAATAAATTCGTCGACCCGGTGCCGGATACCCTAAGTACCCTGTAGTATTATCAATCGTCTGAAATCCTGAAACTAAGGAATAGGCCGTTACCGCATCTAAAATATTCAGTACATCTAGCCCCCACTGTCCCCAACCTTGTGGATTATAATTCAAGGAAAACCCATGATCTGTGGTAGCACTCAACTTTCTAGTATTCGCCAGATCTAAATATCTTTCCCCCACCCACTGCAATTGATATGAAACCCCAAATCGGTCGTTCTGATAACCCAACTTCTGTAATAATCTAAAAGCAGGACGATTGGGGATTTTTTTTCCATAATAATAGGGCAAAGCACTCAAGTTTTCAGTATTGAGAGAGGTAACCCTCGTCTGAAAAATTCCCAATCGAAAAAGCTTCATCTCTAAAGAGGTTTCATGAGACTGAATAAGACTTTCCCCTACATTAGTAGCCACCTGAGAATTTTGAGAATTTTGAATATAAGTAATCAACTCTTTTGAAGCCGCTATCGAGTAGTTATAGGCCACTCTAAACTCCGATACAAAACTATCAGCCCCATCTCTTTGATACGTTAAGCCCGTAGAAACCTTATCCGATTTCTCAGGAACCAGAGAAAAAGATGAAGCTAAACCAAATGGAGTCCCATTAATCTCCTGCATACTTGGAGCTCGATAAAACTTTCCCCAATGGGTTTCCCAAGTCAGATTTTTTATACTGCCTATATTATTAACCCCCATTCCGATACGCGGAGAACCGAGAAAGTATTTTTTTTCAACTTCCCCTTGATAAATCACCGACTGAAAAATCACAGCAGGCCTTAGCTCCCATTGATTAAAGGGAACTATTGCCGCTAAAGAAATGGGAACATCCCATCTTTCATGATTAATATTTTTGTTTTCCCCCTCTAAAGAGTTCAAACGATAAGTTTCATAATTTCCTGCTAGAGTCTGTTCGATTCGAATAGGATAATAGGAATAGTATTGCAATTGATGCCTTACACCTATCGCTCGATCCCTACTTTCATTGGAATTAGGAGTTGAAAGAGACTTGGATCTATTTTGAGCTCGATATTCCTCCGAGTTAAGACGAGCATAGATTAAAGATTTACTCTTCCATTGACTATTTAACCAGGTTTCCCCTGTTAAGGCCGAGAGATGAAACAGTTGGCTTAACTTTCCATTGATAGGAAGAGAAATAGCTCCGGGAGTCTGAAGATTTCGATAACTATTGACTCCAAAATAGCGAATACTAGAAAGGGTGGTTCGATAGAGGGGAATGATAGGAACTAACCCTAATCGCAAAAAACGATTATGTTCTCTAGTTTTAAAAGTTCCAGAACTCGTATTAAAGGGGGTTCCCCCATCGTCATAATAGGTATAGTTCTCATCCGATCTTGTGAAATTTATTGTTAAGTTTTTATTAAGCTCCCCCAATGAACTTTTACCGAACAGCTCCCAGTATCCAAAGTTTCCCGTTTTTAATCCAATTGAAGATTGGGGTGTTTCCTCTAAATGAAAATCTATGGCCCCACCTAATCCGTCCGAAACTAAACCTGCGGGTACCCCCTCTGGATAAACATCAACTCTTCCCACGCTTTGAAAAGGTAAGACTGCGATCGCATCTGAATTAAATTGAGCATCTGTTAAGGGAACACCCTCGATGAAATAGCGATTTTCCGAAGGGTCCTGAGCCCTTAGAATCACATGTGGGGCCCCTTGAGTACCACTCTCTTGAACAAAAACTGCGCTAGAATTTTGTAAGACTTGGGCCAATGAGGGCTGCGGATTAGGCCCCACTTCTAAGGTCTCAGACGCACTCTCAGAGATCTCGATCGATTTCGCATGCCCTTTCTTCTTAGCTTTGACCTCAATAGGGCTCAATACCGTTTGTTCGGCAGTGCTTTGTAGGGCTTTAACTTCCCCTAACCCCAGACACAAAAGGCTTAAAACTACTTGCAAATTCCGCCACATGCTTCGGGCCATTTATCATGCAACTAAATATTCAACTAGTTAATTCTTTTAGCCCCATTTAAGTTCTTAACTTCCCTATGGAAATTAGGGGGCTTTTTAGAGTATGGTAGGGTTCTAATTTAGGGAGATTTTTATGACCCATGAACCTGTTACAGTCACTTTAGAGTTTACCCCAAACCCTAACACACTAAAATTTGTGGTGAATCGTAAGTTTTTAGATAAAGGGGCTGCCAATTTTTCTGAGGTGGGAAAAGCTTCAGTCTCTCCTCTAGCTCAAAAGCTTTTTCAAATCAAAGGAATCGCAGGGGTTATGATTGGAACCCACTTCATCACGATCACCAAAGCCACAGAGGGCGATTGGGATGTCATCGCTGACGAAGTTCCAAAAACAGTTGAGGCGTTTATTTTAGGAGGCTCTCCATTTTTCTCTCCTGAGTGGTCTCCCGAATCTCCTGTAATAGCCACGGGCGAAACAGCTGAAATCGAAAATAAAATTCGTGAAATATTAGATAGCGAAATCCGTCCTGCAGTTGCCATGGACGGAGGGGACATCACATTCGGTCGATATGAGGATGGGATTGTTTATCTACATCTGCAAGGGGCTTGCAGTTCTTGCCCTAGTTCAGTGGCTACTCTAAAAATGGGTGTTGAGACTCGACTCAAAGAGGTTATTCCTCAGATTAAAGAGGTTGTTCAGGTTTGAGTTACTAAAAGGGAAACCGACTGGCTCTTCGGCCCCACCCCATAGCACCTAAAATAAAAAGTAATCCCAATAGCAACATAGGCCAATGAGTGGCCGGACCTTCTCCGTTCCTTGGGAACTTAACGGCAGAACAGCCCATCACTCCTCCGCCAAGTTCATTTCGTGGATAGATATGAACGATGCCATCAAGATCATCTTCTGTAAGAAGAGCCTGTTGTTTAGATCCCAAGCTGTAATACATTAAAGCCTCACTTTGACTACTGTGCCCCAATCCCAAGGCATGGCCCATTTCGTGAGCTAAAGTGAGCTCTACTTGCCCTTTAGATAAATAGGCTATGTTGGCACCAGCACCCGATGCAGAATTAAGCAGAATACCTGAATAGATCAGATTTCCCTTGTCGTCCGTAGCGGTTTTGAAAGTAGCTGCGGGAATCACATGAACTCCAGAGGCCCCCACCTGAGTTGCAAAGTCGGTGTCACATAAAATAATAGGAAGTTGAGTTGTGTTTCCAGCTAAAAACTCACTGACCGAGACTGAACTTCTAGCTCTCTCAACCACTAATCGCGAATCGGTCACTCCATTCCAAGCTAAAATCGCAGCATCTACAATTTCATTAAGCTCAGATTCCGATATGGGACAATTCGCAGGATTTAGATAAAAGGTAACCGGTGCCTGTTTCCAACCACGAATATTATTTCCTACATGGGTCCAACCCAAAGCAATCGATGAAATCACCATCCACAGAGATATCCATTTCATAGTCTCCACCCTAATGTAGCTGCTATATCAAAATTCCGACGTAATCTATTAAGCAGTCCAGAACCATAAATTTCTAAATTAAGGGAAACCTTAGAATCCAATAAAAAACTTAAACCACTTTGAGCGGTTAGAGTAAAACTATGGCTCGCATATCCAGGCGTATAAAAGGTCGAGGTTGAAGTTCCATTATTTAATTCAACGGGCCCCCCATCGGCAATAGAGAGTAACCACTGAACTCCTGGCCCCAACCTAAATCGTAACCAGTTAGCGAAAGGATAGGTGAAAGTAAGATCAAGATGGCTGGTAAATTTCCTCACATTGCCATCTTTGCCAGACTTCCAAGGGATGAGAGTTCCTACAGAGGGTTCCCATCCCAACTTTTTTCCTAAAAGTAGGGTAGCTCTAATCCTGGCATAACCTGAGAATGAGCTCACTTGGTTCTCAAAACCTGATGGAGCTTCAAATCGTTGTTTGAGGTGCGTTTGGTATCCTCCTAAATCAATATGAATGCCCTTTTTATAGGAGTCCCCAGCAGCTCTTAGCTCAAAGCAGATGATAAACAAAAGACAAAATCCATATCTGAGTAATAGCACTCAAAAATAATAACCCGACTCCAAGGGTGGTACGCTGAGTTATCTTCATTTCTGAGTCGATATGTTAGAATAAAATAAACGTAACTCGGAGCCTCTCATGCTTATAAATAAATTTTCAACCATTTCATCTTTGTTTATTCTGATCTTAGCTATCTTTTCTTTTAATTGTTTCGCTGAGGAAGAGAATGCAACTCCTGTTGAGGAACTCCAACCGGCTCAACAAGAGATCCCCATCTCCCAAACCCCAAGCGCCCCTACACCTAAAAAAGAGAAACGCTATTTTGGAACTGAAAAAGAGCCTCGAATAGATGCCGGAATTTTTCATGTCGCATTTGCAGGAGGGGGAAACTTCTTTATTGAGCCTAAAGTTGATGCCACGACTCAAGCCCCTATCGGTGAATATTTTAATGACTTTGGTTTCGGCGGAGGAGTCTATTTTGACTACGACTATTCTCAAATGACAGAGAATATTCCCCTTATGCTTAGAGGTTTTGTAGGATACAAATATGTTTTACAATCGGTGCATGTTTTTGATGTCGAGGGGATAGTTAGAAGAATGTGGCAGTTTTCTAATTCGGCCACCTTCGGAATAGGGGCTGGGGTCAGTAACGCCCTCTGGTACCGAGCTTTGACAGACAACTCTCCTTACGAAGAAACCCTGTTTTTACCTAGCTTTATTGTAGAGACAGGTTTTGAGTTTAACCCCTTGATGGTCGAACTCAAATGGTTAATTAACCGATTAGGCAGCGAATCCAGCATCAATGGCCTAGAATTTATGTTGGGCATAAGGCTCTAAAAAACTTAGGTATTCACTCAAAATTCTGCTTTATCCTCTCTAAGCATAGGTTGTTTTCATTCTTATTTTTGCTATAGTGCCCCGCCATGCTCAGGCTTAATCTTATTTTCCGTCTTGCAGTTTGTATTGCCTTGATTTTTCTCCCCTTAGGCAATTTAGATGAATGGCTGTACGACCAATTTTTCAAATTAAGAGGAGTTCAAAAAAGAGAAACCCCTATTGTTTTAATTAAGGTGAGTGATGCCAAAGTTTACCAACTCTTGCAGCAGGACAAGGCCACCTTATCTACAAACACTCTAGCTATCGAACACGGAAATCTATCTCTATGGCTTCGTCCTTTTTACTCAGAGATTATTAAAAAGTTATCATTAACAAAGCCCCAGCTTTTAGTTTTTACTCAATTTTATGATTGGGTAGACCATAGAAAACCTGGAAATCTTAATCTTAAAAATATTGTATATTCAGGAACGATTAATGACGAAAACCGTCTAATTCCCCCTACAAGACTCACTCTCGGAGATAATTACGGGTTCAATAATCTGTTCCCAGACTCTGATAATACAGTTCGACAAAGCTATCTGTTTTATTCCTATGGAGCTTCACTAGCACTTGCAGCACAAAAAGCCATGAGTTGGACTCCCATCACCCGAAACTTACTAGAACCGTTGAGAATAGACTTTCGAGGCCCCACTGGAAGCTTTCCCAGTTTTAATGCCTGGGATCTTTTTAACTCCGACAAAATTAATTCCGATCTTTTTAAAAATAAAATTATTCTCATTGGCCACGAAGGATCTCCGGCTTCAGACTTTAATACCCCCTTTGGCAAGATGGCTCGTCTAGAAGTTCAGGCCAATATTTTAGATACCTTTATTAACCATCATGAAATAAATATTTTACCTCGTTCCTACAGTTTAATCATTGCTGCCATTTCCTTAATAATATCCGGATTTATTGTTCTATATTATCCATTAACCCTTGCATGGGTTTTGATTCTGCTCTTCTGCTCCTTTATTGTTCTTATCAATTTATTCATGTTTTCAGAGTTAAAACTTTGGCTGGGGTTTTCTAATGTAATAGCCACAGTACTAGGAACTCATTTAATCCTTTTAGGTTATACATTACGACGACAAGAGGAATCTCAATGGCTGCTAGAACAAGAAGCTAAGTACTTCAAAGAACTCGACCAATTTAAGAACAACTTTATCTCTCTTTTTAGCCATGATCTTAAAACCCCAATTGCAAAGATTAAAGCTATCACTCACAGAGTCATGACGGAACATAAGCAACTCCCCACCGAAATCACTGAAGCCCTGAAGGGAATCGACAGAACAAGCGGAGATTTAGCCCGGTTGATTTCAGACATTTTAAAGATCACTCGCTTAGAATCAATGTCTTTAGAAACTCTAAAAGAGGTCATTGATCTTAATCGACTAGTAGAAACCAGTGCAGCGGATTTAAAATTTTTAGCGGACGAAAAACAGATAAAAATGACACTAGATTTAGAGCCTTTATTCTCAATCGAAGGGGATCAAAAATTAATTCAAGAGGTGATTACAAACCTGATTGAGAATGCTCTTAAGTACAGCCCTAGCAATTCAGAGGTTGTCATCAAGACTGAGGAAACCCATAATTTTGTGACCGTTTCGGTCACCGACCAAGGGATTGGAATTAGTTCTGAAGATCTTCCACGAGTTAAAGAAAAATTCTTTCGCTGCTCAAACACTATCAATACAACCCAGGGGACTGGTTTAGGGCTATATCTCGCTAACTATTTTGTTGAACTCCACAAAGGAAAAATGACTATCGAAAGTCAGTTGGGCCTAGGAACCCAAGTAAAATTCTCACTTCCTATCGAAACAAAATGAACTCAGAAACACTCAATTTGACAATATGCGTAACAAACTTTATTAAGCAATTCCAAACACTTACAATAATCCAACCTGTGTTTCCATTGCGATTAAAGTTAAATTCTGTTATATAGCACTCTCCTTTGGGATTAAACAAATTATCTGTTTTTGGGGTTAATCAAGTGTATTCGATTTTAGTCGTAGATGACGAAGAGGCTTTACGAAAACAGGTCGTAAGTCTGCTTATCTCTCATGGATACCAAGTAGATGAGGCCTGCGATGGAATGGAGGCCGCCCAGAAAATAGCACAACATCCCTACCCTCTGGCTCTTTGCGATGTAAGAATGCCACGACTTACGGGCTTAGAATTGCTCAGACACATTCGTGAACACGAATTTTCTACTACCGTAGCGCTCATCACTGCGCACGCTAATATAAAAGATGCTGTTGAAGCCATGAGAGAAGGGGCTTTTGATTACATCGAAAAGCCTATTAAAGAGGCTACACTGCTTGAAATCGTAGCTAAGGCCAAAAAAGCTCATGACATGATTGAGAAGCTAACTCTCTCTGCCCCTATGTTAACTCCCGGGGAAGGTAGAGAGTGCGTAGGTCAAAGCAAAGAAATGAAACGGGTATTCCAAGTCGTTGAAAAACTAACCCGAGTCAACACCTCTGTTTTAGTGCGAGGAGAAAATGGGACCGGTAAAGAGCTTGTAGCCAGAGCTATTCATTTTAACAGTCCACGAAAAGATGGCCCCTTTGTTGCGGTGAACTGCGCAGCAATTCCAGAAACACTGATTGAAAGTGAACTATTTGGACACGAAAAGGGGGCTTTCACTGGGGCTGATCAAAGACAAATTGGTAAATTTCAGTCCGCGGCCAAAGGAACTCTGTTCTTAGATGAAATTGGCGATACCAGCCCAGCTACCCAAGTAAAACTTTTGAGAGTTCTTCAGGAACATGCTTTTACCCCGGTAGGAAGTTCCCGAGAGATTAAATCTGATGTCCGAATTATTGCGGCTACAAATCGTGATCTAGAAAAAATGATTCGGGAAGGAAAATTTCGAGAAGATCTCTATTACCGTCTCAATGTGATGCCTATATTTCTCCCCTCTCTAAAAGAGAGAAGAGATGATATCGCTGGTTTAGTAAACCATTTCATTGAAAAATTTAATCAAGAGCACGGACAAAGGATAACAACCCTATCTCCAGAGGCTCTAAGCGCCCTTGAAAATTTTCATTGGCCCGGTAATATTCGCGAACTTGAGAACGCCATTGAGCATGGATTTGTAGTTGAATCCTCATCATTTCTAACTTTTGCGAGCTTACCCGATTACATAAAAAGAGCGACTCGAAGAGCTCACTCTCCTCACAAAACCACGCTTCAGGTTGAAGCCTTAGATTGGGAAAGAGGAAAAGAGAGTTTCGAGAGGGAATTCATCGTTCAGGCACTAAAGAAAAATAGTGGCCGAATTAATTTAACAGCCGAAATTGCAAATATTCCCAAGAACACTCTTCTTAGAAAAATTAAAAAGTACAACATCAATCCGCGAGAACATGGCGGATGGGAAGGCAATCTTGAATCCTAAAATCCCTTCACCAAATAAAGAGCTAACCTATTCCTCCTACTTAAAAGTTGAAGAATTGTTATCACTACAGACCCCCCTCTCTCAACCTGTGGCTCATGACGAACTATTATTCATTGTTATTCATCAGGTTTATGAACTCTGGTTTAAGTTGGTTCTTTTCGAATTACGCTCGCTGATTTCTTATCTAGAGAAAGATAACCTCATTCAGAGTTTTCATGCCTTAAAAAGAGTTTCTGAAATTTTTAAAGTTCTGATTCAGCAGTTGGACATACTAGAAACAATGACCCCAACCGACTTTAATAAATTTCGTTCAAGCTTAAATCCTGCGAGTGGTTTTCAAAGTTTACAATTTAGAGAACTGGAGATTATCTCGGGAGCTAACATCGCAGATTACCAAAAATTTGCCCCACTAGCGCCTGAATGGCTCCCTAAACTCCAGGAATTAGCTAACCAAGGTAATCTTCCTGAGGCTTTTAAAAATTTACTTTTAAAGAGAAAAATTACAGAAGATTTATCACCTGACAAACTTCGAAAAGGGCTTTTAGAGATTTACCAAAACCCAACGCACCAAGACCTCCAAACCCTTTGCGAAGCTCTTCTAAGCTATGATGAGCAACTTTCTCTTTGGCGATTTCGTCATGTTCAAATGGTTGAAAGAATGATTGGAATGAAAAAAGGAACTGGTGGTTCCCTAGGAGTCTCATACCTTGCGCAAACTTTAACCAAGCGTTTTTTTCCAGAGCTTTGGGAGCTTAGAACCCATCTCTCTAATGGCTATTAAGTCTCTCTTCACAGTTTAGTGACAACAATAGATAGTCGATATTCTCTCAATTAACCATCTCTGTAAGAACAGCTCGAACAGGGCTAGCATCAGCCCCTTGGATTCTCAGCGGAATAGCAGAGAAGCTATAGATCCCCTCATCAACTCCATTTAAGACAATTCCCTCAAGAATATTCATTCCCGCTTTCACTGTCGCATGGTGAGCCGGAAAATCTTTCGAAGCAAAGGAATCTATCGAGGGGGTATCTATCCCTATCAAAACAACCCCCTGCTCTCCTAAATATTCAATAGCCTCTTTCGACATGCAAACGAAATCCTGATTAAATTGATTAGGATCAGGAAAAGAATCTGTCCTTATTAATACTCGTCGAGATAAAATATTTTTTCCTGTTAAATCTTTCTTCTCAACCCACGTTCCTCGTGTTTTCTTTAAATGAATAACCTGGGCCTCTCCACAATAAGGTTCAAGCTCATGACTTTCTATTCCTTGAGTGGTTTTCTCGAAATGATTTATTGCATCTGTATGGGCTCCTACATGAACCGTGGTCTCAAAGCTTGATAACGTCATGTGATTACCTTTAAGTGTATCCATTGCAACGTTTCTTCTAAATCCGACATCCCCAGGCCAAACAGCTATCTTTTCACTTAACTCAGGACTGATATCGAAAACTTTTTTGATCTCTTTTTTAAAAGGCTGATAGTGATACGTGATCTCATGGTCCGGGGAATAATCCTCTACGGGATTAAGATGTAACTCTCTAAGAAGAGGCGCTAAAGCTAAAGCCGCTAATTTAGGGTGATATCCCGCCCAAGTCTTCACTACGATACCAAGCCCATTCAGATATTTACTATTAGGTAAAATACTTAGCCCCAATAAGCCATCGGCCCCCTCTTTTGCAATGAGGCTTAAGTTTTTTTGCATAAGCAGGGTATCAACTCGATCGGGTCCGCCTATCCACATTGGATTGTTAAGCATCATTTGCTGAACTATTTTCAAATCGGTTGCTGGCTTAGCCTGAGCCAGTCTTTGATATAACTTTGCCATCTCCCCCAAACTCAAAACAGGTGAAGGCAACTTACATCCATCGACTACAGTTTTTGGCTCGGTTAGATTTAAATCTAAAAGACGAGCTAAGATCTCAATAAGTCTCTTATGATAAGGATGATTGATCTCATTATAGCTCTCCAAATCCCATCCATTTTTTTCACAAGCTTCTAGAATCGCTAAATGCTTTGAAAAACACATATGAAAATAGTGAGAAGGGACCTCCTTTTTATTTTTAAAATAGACTCTCGATTCTTCATCGGAAGGATAATTTGGAATAAATTTTAGTTTTGATAAAAACTTTGAATGGACAGCCTCACCGTACCATTTTTTAAGTTGTTCAACTTGAGCTAAAGAGGCCGAAACAGATCCCAAACACGGTACATATCTCAAATCGGTCACTGAATCTGCATGAATTCCCGTTGCTAGAAACTGAAAAGGTTTTAAAAGAGATCTCATAGGATACTGCCCTAGAGAATCTCGGGTTTGAAATATCACTCGATTTCCATCGTGAACCACGATTTCGCCATGAACCACGATTTCCGTACAACCGTCTCTTTTAAGCGAGAATAATCGAGTTTTATCCCACATAAATATCTCTTACTCTGCAGTGAAACTTAGAACCTCTTGAGGCCATTCAACTTCAATTCTATCGTTTCTTTTAAAGGGCACACTTTGAGTGATCCCACCTGTCAAGATCACCATGCCTGGTAAAATACTTTTTGCCTCTTCAGCTAAACTATTAGCCAATGAAACTACGGAAAGCAAAGGATCTCCCAGAACGGCAGAGGGGGCCCCAGTCTCAACAATCGCCCCATTTTTCCTAACACAAATTCCCATAAGATTAAGATCGTTTAGTTCGGAAAGTAAATTCACTCGTCCCACCATAAAACCAGCCGCCGATGTATTATCTGCAATCACATCTTCCAATTTAAAAACAAAGTTCTCGTACCGACTATCGACTATTTCCAAAGCAGGATAGATCCCTTCTAAGGCTGAAACCACGTCCCTTAATGTCACTCCAGGCCCTTTTAATTCTCGATTTAATACCACAGCAACTTCGGGCTCTACACGTGGATGAATTCGTGCCCCCATCTTAACAGTTCCCCCCTTTGGGATTTCAAAACTTTTAAGAATATAACCACGGATAGGCTCGTACACATTCACGTCTCTTTGCTTAGCTTTTGAGGTCAGTCCCATTTTATAACCCGCTAAATTCTCACCGGCTTCCTGGGCCAAAATACAACTTAAATCCTGGACTTCCCTTGCATCTTTCAAAGAAAATTGA
The DNA here is from genome assembly GCA_005776395.1 of Bdellovibrionales bacterium. Taxonomy (GTDB): domain Bacteria; phylum Bdellovibrionota; class FAC87; order UBA2466; family UBA2466; genus UBA2466. The sequence goes on from SXPJ01000026.1 coordinate 63,898, forward strand.
GTTTCCGTTTTACTTATCTGAGGCACAGCTCTTTGATTCATTAACGCTTGTCTTAACATCTCTGCAATAGATTGATTATTCATTGGATTTTCCTTTGCAGCGAATAGTGACTCGCCCTAAACGCTGAATCTCAACACTGAAATGGTCTCCATGGGCCATTGAAACCATCCCCCCTATACTTCCCGATAGGATCACTTGCCCTTCCAATAATCCTCGATCATGTTTGGCGAGAGTATTAGCAAGAAAAACAATTGCATTGAGTGGATTTCCCATCACAGCAGCTCCAGAACCTGTCACCACAACTTCATTGTTTTTGTACAGTGCCATTCCAAGATGAGGAAGACTTAAACCCTCTAGTCTTCGTTTTTGACCTGACAACACAAATCGTGCAGAAGAACCGTTGTCGGCAATGGTGTCCTTCGCAGTGATTTTCCAGTTCTGAATTCGGCTATCAATAATTTCAAAGCTCGTGGTCACATAGTCCACAGCTCTCATCACATGACTCAGTGTAATTCCAGGACCTCTCAAATCTTTACCTAAAACAAAAGCCATCTCCCCCTCGATTTTAGGCTGAATTAATTTAGAGAGATAAATCTCGCTCTCTTCATTAACAGCCATGGAATCAAAGAGATGCCCATAATCCGGCTCAAAGACATTGAAATGCTTTTGAGCCTCTAAACTAGTCAAACCAATTTTATATCCAATTAAATGGCGTTGAGCTCTCAGAGCTCTGGAGGCCACCATCCATTGAATCTGATAAGAATCCTTCTCATCCATGCCAGGATAGTTTTCAACAAGTGAGGGAATTGCAATGCAGGTAGCTTCGGCTTTATCGAGTTTATCCGCAATTTCTAACAACTGATCCTTAGAAAGTCCCATTAGCTTAGTCTCCTTATACAGACACTCTTCCACTCACTAAAAAAATCTAAACTATGTTTTCCACCTTCGCGCCCGACCCCACTGCGTTTTTGTCCCCCAAAGGGAACTCGTAAGTCTCTAGCAAACCAACAGTTAATCCACACCAAACCGACATGAATAGCTTTAGAAACTCTCTGAGCTCGATTCATATCCTGGGTCCAAATAGAGGCTGAAAGCCCGTATTGAGTCGAGTTGACCTCTTTAACCACTTCAACTTCTTCTTTGAAAGAGTAGAGACTCACCACAGGTCCAAAGATCTCATCACGACTAATGGCATGATCCAAGGGCACATTCTCGATAACAGTCGGAGCTAAAAAGGCCCCTCGCTTGATTTCACGAGGTCTATCCCCTCCTGTGATTATATTCATAGGCGCTTCTACTCGACAGACATAACCCATGACCTTTTCCCAGTGTTCTCTGCCAATCAAAGCCCCCATTCGGGTCATATAGTTTAAGGGATTGCCCACTTTGATCTGTTTAGCCTTTTCCACAAATAGATCTCTAAATTTTCCATACACTTTCTCGTGGACAAAAACTCTAGGAGTCGCAAGACATATCTGCCCTTGATTTCTAAAGCCAGCTCTTAAGGTTTCTTGAACAGCCGTTTCAAGATCTGCATCTTCAAAAATAACGGTGGCCCCTTTTCCTCCTAACTCAAAGGAGATTCGAGTGGGTCCTACAGCAGCCGATCGCATAATAGCCCTACCGGTTGAAGTTTCCCCTGTAAAAGAGATGGCATCAATACCAGGATCACTGACTAAAAACTCTCCCGCAGCTTTATCCCCAAAACCATGAATAACATTAAAAACTCCAGAAGGAAGTCCCGCTTGCAATGTTAATTCGGCAAAATAGCAGGCCGTTAAAGGAGTGAGCTCCGAGGGTTTCAAAACAATACTGTTTCCCATCATAAGAGCTGGGGCTATTTTCCATGTCTCAAGATAGAGGGGTAAGTTCCACGGAGTTATTAGAGCCACAACACCTAGGGGCTCTCTAAATGAAGTATGTTCGTCCTGCCCATTTTCGAAAACAAGTTTTTCTTCCTCTTCAGCAAACTGAGAAAAAAAATGAAAATTATTGGCCGCTCTAGGGATATCCCCTTCAAAAGTTTCAAAAATAGGTTTTCCAGTATCTAAGCTCTCTAAGATCGCTAAGGGAGCCCTATGTTCTAAAATTAGATCGCCAAGCCGTTTAACTATCCGAGCTCTCTCCTTCTGGGGTAATTGTGCCCATTCACCTCGATTAAAGGCCTCACGCGCAGTCTTTATCGCCCTCTCCACGTCAACTTTGTCGGACATCACAACCCAACACAAATCTTCTTCACTCGCAGGATTGATGTTGCAGAAAACCTTTTTGGAATTGGACTCACAAGGCTCATTGCCAATGAAGTTAAGTTTAGGTTTTGAGAGCCAGCTCTTTAAAAACTCAGGAACAACGATGTCTCTACCAGATATGATTTCATCTTCTAAAACTTTAAATTGTGTTTCCATAAAACTCACTTCTTAGCAGCTATCACTTTCATTTCAATGGCTATGTTACCAGGAAGCCCCGCAACTCCAATCGTTGTTCTAGCAGGACGATGTGAAGGAAAATAGCTCGCAAACACCTCATTATAAACCTTAAAATCTCTCATATCGAGAAGGAAGGCATTAACCTCAATCACATGCTCCAAATCACTACCCGCAGCAATTAAAATCTTTTTGATATTTTCTAGAGTCGCTTGGGTCTCAAGTCGAATATCGTAAGATCTCTTTCTTCCATCTTCTTCCATGACTAACCCAGGAACTTGATTAGTTACAAAATCTCTTGAAGCAATTCCCGAAACGTAGATCAAGTTTTCATAAATCACGGCGTGAGAATAATTCCCTAAGGGGTTTGGAGCTTCAGGACAAAAAACAGGTTCAACTTTATATTTTTCCATAAACTACTCCCACTCAATCGTAGCAGGGGGTTTCGATGAGACATCATAAACCACTCGATTAATGCCTGGGACTTCATTGATAATTCTATTCGCTATTCTTCCTAAAGCATTTTTCTCAAATCCATACCAATCGGCCGTCATCCCATCTCGACTTGTTACAGCTCTCAAGGATACAACCGACTCATAGGTTCTAGCATCTCCCATCACTCCTACAGTTTGCACGGGAAGCAAAACCGCAAAGGCCTGCCAAATCTCTTCGTAGAGTTTTTTATCTCTCAACTCCTCGATAAAAATCGCATCTGCTTTTCTTAAAAGCTCTAGCCTACTCTCAGTGATATTGCCTAAAATTCGAACAGCAAGACCAGGCCCTGGAAAAGGATGACGTTCGAGAATTTCATTCGGAATTCCCAACTGCCGACCCAACTCTCTGACCTCATCCTTAAAGAGCTCTCTAAAAGGCTCAATAAGTTGCAACTTCATATTCTTAGGCAAACCACCCACATTATGATGAGTTTTAATTGTATGACTGGGCCCCTTCACCGACTGGCTTTCAATCACATCGGGATACAGAGTCCCTTGTGCTAAAAATTTCCCGTTTTTGATTTTTTTACACTCTTTTTCAAAAACATCGATAAAGGTCTTACCGATAATCTTTCGCTTTTTTTCAGGATCGGTGATCCCTTTGAGTTTTTTCAGAAACAACTGACTTGCATCGATGACTTTAAGGTTAACACCCTCTTTCTTTAAAAAGGAGGCAACCTCTTTAGCTTCATTTTTCCTTAGAAGCCCATTATCAATCAAGATAGGATGAAATTTTTTCTTCAAAACTTTACCGAGAAATACCGCAAGAACTGTAGAGTCAACCCCTCCACTCACGCCACCAATAACTTGAGACTCACCTACTCTATCTAAAATCTGTGTCCGATAAGACTCAAAAAACCTCTCCATTTTCCAACCAGGAGAAAGTTTGGCTATTTCAAAAAGGAAATTGGAAAGCACCTTCATTCCAATCGGAGTGTGAGCCACCTCAGGATGAAATTGAATAGCATGGAGATTTTCATATTGGAAAGCCACAACACATTTTTCACTCTTAGCGGTGATCTGCGCCGAATCGGGAACGGCTCCGACACTATCTCCATGGCTCATCCATACTGGGAATTTTTCCCATTTTTTAAAACCATGAAAAAGACCGGAGTTCTGTAAAATTTCTATTTCACAAAAACCATACTCTCTAGCTTTGCCGCTCTCTAACTTACCGGCCTTTAAAAAGGAGATAAGTTGCATTCCATAACAGATTCCAAGCACTGGCAAATTCCATTCAAAGAGAGCTTTTCCAATTTTAGGAGCCGCCTGAGTTCTCACACTCGCAGGCCCTCCCGAAAGAATAATGGCTTTGGGATTTTTATTTTTAAGCTTTTTTAAATCAATCGAGAAAGGTTCTATCTCACAATAAATGCCCACAGATCTCACTGCACGGGCTATTAACTGCGTAAATTGCGAACCAAAATCTAAAATAACGACTGGAACTTCGTGACTGTTCTCTAGCTTACTCATTAGGTCGATAGTTGGGAGCCTCTTTTGTGACATAGACGTCGTGAACATGAGACTCTTTCAATCCTTGTGGTGAGATTCTAACAAACTCAGCTTTTTCTCTAAGCTCTCTTAAGTTTTCACATCCCAAATACCCCAATCCTGCTCGAACTCCACCCACTAACTGGAAAATAACTTGAGCGAGTTCCCCCCGGTAAGGAACCATTCCCTCAATTCCTTCAGGAATCAACTCATGAGATTCTACAGCACCTTGCCCATAACGATCGCGATTTCCATCTTTCATCGCCTCTAATGAACCCATGCCTCGGTAGGTCTTATAGGTTCGCCCCTGATAAAAAACCACATCTCCTGGAGCCTCATCGGTTCCCGCAAAAAGACCTCCAATCATGACCACATCCGCCCCTGCAGCCAGAGCTTTCACAATATCACCTGAATATTTAATCCCGCCATCAGCTATAAGACATCTTCCAAACCTCTTAGCCACTGGAGCACAGTTTTTAATAGCCGTAAATTGAGGAAGCCCCACTCCTGCGACGATTCGAGTGGTGCAAATAGAACCCGACCCCATTCCCACTTTAATGGCGTCAGCACCGGCTTCAAAGAGGTGAGTAGCCCCCTCTTCTGTTGCCACATTTCCAGCAATGACTGAAAGGGATTTGTAATTCTGTTTGATCCATTTAACGATCTCTAAAACAGCTTTCGAATCCCCGTGGGCCGTGTCTACCGCTACAAAATCCACCCCCGCTTTACTCAACAACTCAACTCGAAGTTGGGCCTCTTTACCTACTCCAACCGCAGCTCCACAACGCAATCGACCTTTAGCATCCCTATTAGCTAGAGGATGTTTTATGGTCTTCATCATATCTTTGATAGTAATTAACCCCTTTAGATTGCCATTTTTATCAACGATCGGAAGCTTTTCGATTCGATGCTTGTGCATAAGTTTCACAGCATCCGACATAGAAATGGTTTCAGCTCCAGTGATGAGCTTATCTCCGGGAGTCATGACCTCTTGAATAGGACGTCTTAAGTTCTCTTCAAATCTTAAATCTCGATTGGTAACGATACCCACCAGTTTTCCAGATTCTGTAATTGGGAACCCAGAAATACCGTTCTTTTTCATCAGTGAAATGGCCTCTTGAACAGTTTGATTCGGCTCTAAAGTAATGGGGTCTAAGATCATCCCACTTTCACTTTTTTTAACCTTTTCCACTTCAAAAGCCTGTCTCTCAGGAGACAAATTTCTGTGAATCACTCCCGCTCCACCATGCCGCGCCATCACTATAGCCGCTTGACTCTCCGTGACTTTATCCATAGCCGCAGAAATTAACGGAATTTTAAGCTTAATATGGGTCGTGAGTAAGGTTTCAGTATCAACTTCAGTGGGAAGGACCTCTGAAAAGCGAGGCACAAGAAGGACATCGTCAAATGTAAGACCTTCCTGTAATGAATCGATAGATTTCATTTCAAAGTGCCTTTAAGTTACTTCTCAATTAAGTCCACGTCAAGAGACTCTCCCTTTTGAATCTCCATAAAAAAAGATATAATACAAAACAACCTTCACTCACAAAGAGACTATGGAAAATCCACACTACCCATTTGATCGCATTTCATACCGTTCTGAGAACACAACAGTCGACCTTTCTGTAGTGATGCCCGTGTTTAATGAAAGCAGCATTGTCGAATCTGTTCTTCATGAATGGAATCAAACTCTAATCGAAAACAAGCTAACCTATGAAATCATTGTGACTAATGATGGCTCACTCGATGGAACTGGAAGAGTCTTAGATAAACTCCGTCGAGAGATTCCCCAATTACGGGTTATTCATCAATTGAATACTGGACACAGCCAAGCGATTCGAAGAGGCTATTCGATGGCGCGAGGAGAATATATTTTGCAATGTGACCTTAATGGCCGGTACGAACCCGAGGACTTCGTCCGACTTTGGGATTGCAAAGCCAATCATCGCCTCGTGATTGCACATCGAACGCATCGCTTAGATAGTTTTCCAAGAAGAGTTTTTTCCTCTTCACTAAAAAAGCTGACTCGTTGGATCTTTGGAGTTCAACTTCAAGATCCCAATGTTCCCTTCAGACTATTTAAAAGAGAACCCTTGGTAGAATTTCTACGGATTTTGCCTCCAGAATGGAAATCTACCAACCTGGCTCTTTCCATTTATGTCAGTAAAGAAACTCCTCAAAGAATCATTGAGGTCAAAATTCCATTTCGAAAAAGAGCCCTGGGAAAAAGTTCAACCACCCTCTACGATCTGATAAATCTTGGTTTTGAATTTTTGGGTGAGCTTTTAACGCTCAGAAGAATCCTCAAAACAGCTCCAGATAGAATTTCAGCATTACAGCCTATCAAACAGGGAATATAGCACTAACCCGTTAGCCCAGTACCAGTCCCTAGGTCATTAAGTGCCATCACTTTCCCTTGTTAAGTAGATCCCGACAGTATCGCTGGGTAATTACACATTCGCACAATCTCTCCATATTTCCTTCACAATTTATTGCTAGGGTAAAGACAGGAGATATCTTATGAAAACCGCCCAAAAAAAAGATTCAAAGCCTGTTAAAAAATTAACCGCTAAAGCCTGTACACAGGTTAAATGCAAAGCCATTGCTGAAACCCATGGGTATTGTCGATTACACTATTTCAGCAACTGGAAACGAATTAAATTAAACAATCAACTCAAAGCAGAGGCTAGATTAAATCATTTTGTGGATAAGTTAGCGAAAAAATATCCGGATAGTTACATCGAAAAAATTAAAGAGGGGGTTGAGAGCGAAGATCGATTCTTTGAGATTGCAAAAGAGCTCGACATTGAATCTAAGGAAACCATCAAGGAAACCGATTCCGAATTTCTAGAGCGTTTTTTAAGAGTGGTTAAACCAGGCTCCTGAAAACTTTAATCTACAACGAAATAGATCTGTCTCTCTCGGGGCACTCCTACTATATTTTCCAATCTTAAGAAGTAGGTCCCTTCAGTCAGTTTCGTCTTCTGAGAGTCCCAGGTGAACTGCGAATCTTTCCCGGGCTGAACTATTTGAGAAGTTATCAAGTCTTCCCCCAAATAGCCTCCGAAATCATTTTTTAAAACCTTCATCAGAGTGGCTGATACAGTTTGAACTAACGAAAGCGGAAAATTATTTTGTACAAAATCTTTAGAGTGTAACACTGGGAATCCAAAGCCACTTGAGTTATCAAGTTTTAAAATCGACTTTCCTGGTTGAAAGCTATCCGCACCTTTTAAACGGTTAGGCAATGGGATTACCGGATCCCCCAGAAGCTCAGTAATGAAATAACTCCAAGAATTTTGATCTTTTTGAATATCATTTCCATATTCAAAAACAAAAGCTTGAAGAGCTTTCAACGAAAAGTCCCCTAGTCTTCCCTGCCTTAGAAGCCCATACTTTTGATAAAACGAATCTAAAATCTGAAGTCCGTAATTGGTCCCAGTGAGCTCTAAGTTTCCCGAGCCATCTATCTGATAAACCGGCATTCCAATGGCTGGACGAGCCGATCCTAAATAGGCAGCCACCCCCGCTTTAGACCTAATAAGTTGAGTTCCAATCGATAACTCGCCATAAGAATCATCATCATAAATCGACTCATTAGTCAGAGCTTCATCAAAAGCCCCATTGGTACAACTCACAGAAACCATAATAGTAGGATGCAAACTATCCGAGGTATTATTAATGGCAGCTATCTCTTTAGAAGAAACGTACTCATTTTCTGCAAACCACTGATTACCGGTACCGTGATCTAAGTGATAGGCAAAAGGGGATGAGGACTGACCCTTCGCTACCTCCATCAGTTTTTCTTTTGAGTAATTTTTTTGAGTTTTGAAATTTTTTCTCACGCCAAGCCAATCCAACTTATTATCCTGAATAGTATTGAGAACACCAAGTTCTCCTACATAGACATCAGAATTGGGAAAGGCTTTGCCGCCTAATAGAGTTAGTTCACCAAAGTTATTCTCAGAAAAGGCTCTCCAGGCCTCTACTTTTTTAATGTAGCTTTTAACTTCATTCTCATCTTTGAGCGGTAGGCGCCCAACTGCTATTTTGGGCTCTAAACAATGTTGGGTGGCTCCATAACAAATATCGGTCGGTGTGAAATTTCTCCCTAAATTGGTGCTGTAAGCAAAATAGTAACTCGGAGGAACTGTTTCGGCGTCTCCCAAAATAGTGACGTACTTTAACGGACTTGAATCCCCCATTTTCTTCTGCAAATAATTTACGATTTTTTTTGCTAATTCATAGTTATACCCACTCCCTTTTGCAGGGTCGTAAGGTTTTATAAAATTATCTCGCTCCTCAGGTTCTTTGTAACCCGGGGGCAAATCTTGTTCTGAAATTGGAGAGGTGTTTTTTTCGATCTCTTCAACTGTGATAATAGAGGTCTTAACTCCTAGTTTCTGCTCATGATAATTTTTTAATACTTCAGCAGCCGACTGTAACTTAGCGGAAGTTACGATAAGAGAAGGGCTCGAAAACAATTCACTCCAGGCAAGACTTAGAGTTTTTTTACTATACTCAACTTTAATATCAGCCGAAGTAACTTTCAAAACCCTACCCGTGAGTAAATCTACCTGAACCGGAAACAGGTTCACAAAAAGAGAGCCTTTAGATTGATGGCTCTGAACCAATTTTCCAGGGAAGTATCTTTCTGAAGTCTCTTCACGAAAAGTCAGTCGTTTTTTCAAATCCCATACATAGGCCTCAGCCGATTTAGCAATAGGGACTGAAACCGTGGTCTCCTCCAAAACTACGTTCTCTAAGTAGACTTCGGCCTCTTGAGTAGAATCCACATTAAATACTCGTAATAATTGAGGAACCTTAGGCATTCCACTAAAGGCCAAGGGGCGCGCTCCGACCATCTGCAAATCAATTTTTCCGTCTCTTATAGGCTTGAACTGAAGTTGATTGGACCTAAAGCTCTCAAGAACAGATCCATTCTTCAAGCTCTTAGCAACTTTAACCCCATCTAATTCTACAGGAATTTCTCGTTGAAAAAACTGAGGCTTGATATAGCCAAAGGCTATGCCGCTAATCCCCAACCCCACAACTGCTATGTTTTTTAACAAATCCATTGCCATAATGATCGAGCCCTTCTTTTACCATAAAACATAGACGCGCCGTTACAATATTTCAAAAAAACTGGAACTCCAACTCCGAAGATACTTTTGAAACACTAACTGTTATTTTTTGTTACTGTTCCTCCGTTTTTTTGCCACTGAATAAACTTTGCGACAAACTTTGACACAAGTTTAAATAAAACAGTTGCGTAATTAGCTAACTTGCATTTATAAACATTGGCTTAATTACCGTAGAAATAGTTTTTTCCGGTCAATGAGTAAGGGAAAAGTATGAACTTAGGAATCGTTGGTAAAAAAGTGGGAATGACTCAAATATTCGATGAGACAGGAAATACCGTTCCTGTCACTGTTATCGATACAACAAATTGTTTTATAACCCAGATTAAATCAAAAAATACAGATGGTTATACTGCTGTCCAGGTGGGTTTCGGAGATAAGAAACCTCAAAATGTAGGGAAAGCTAAATTGGGCCATTTTAAAAAAGCGGGCGTCCAAGCTAGAGCTGTTACCAAGGAATTTCGTTTAGAAAATACTGACGATGTAACTCAAATCAAACCTGGCCAAGCATTATCAGTGGCTATGTTTGAAAAGGGCGATCACGTAGATGTGACCGGAACAACTCGCGGTAAAGGTTTCCAAGGGGTTATGAAGCGTTGGGGATTCCACGGTTGTGATGCCTCTCACGGAGGTCATAAATACTTCCGTCACGGCGGATCCAACGGTAGCAATACCTTCCCAGGTAAAGTCTTAAAAAACAAAGGGATGCCAGGTCACACTGGAGATGTCCGTCGTACAATGAACAACATGAAAGTTGTTGATGTAAAACCTGAACAAAACCTTCTATTTATAAAAGGCGCTGTTCCAGGTGCTAAAAACGGTCTCTTAATGATTAGAACTTCTAATCGCTCCAAGAAACAACCTACAGGACGCACTCTGACCAAGTAGTTTTAATTAAGCTACAAAGTCAGGCCTGCTCTTAATATTGTTGTTTTTAAGCGAGAGGCTAATGCTCAGTTGAGAGATAGGGAAACCTAACAGCTCTCACCATAGGGAAATCTACTCTATGTCCTGTCGAGTACAGGCTCTCACTAATCAACTTTAAAAGTCTCTGTTTTAAATGATACTCAACTTGTCCTGCGGGTCTGAAGTTGGTGACAATATCACGGCACTCGCTCATTCGCGTATAGTTCTCTTTGTCGTTCAAGGGCATGAGTCCAAGTTCTCCAGTGAGAGATCCCATATTCATATAATGAGCTCGGGTCAATCGACCTACTTTAACTGAAGAGTTTTCTAAGTTGATCTGTACTAAAAACTGGTACTTAGAATCTAGGTGATCCAAATAAGTAAAAAGAACATTTCCATTTCTGTCGAACCACAATTCACTTTCGTTAAGTCCATGATAATGGCGGACATCAGAAACACGCCTATCCTCCATCATGGATTCGCCCACTTTTTTGGAGGACAAAAAAGATCTTAAAAGAGACTTACTACTAGGAACAAGTTTTTGAAACTGGAGTCGAATCCACCCCTCTCCTCTTCCCTGGACTCTCATTTCAGCAGGAAAATTAAATCCGTTCACGGAAAACCCCATGGGAATATTTTGTTCCTCAACAATAGCAGGCCATTCTCCCAGCTCTTCCAAAACAACTCGGACAAAAGAGATATCCAGTATTCTGGCCGTCAGTTCACCCCACCTAGCTACACAATTATGAAGAGCTCCAGGAGTTACTAAGTGCCGCATTAAAGAAGTCTCAGCTAAAGGTTGCCCTTTAACTTCCCGTTGATTTTCCGATTCATTTATTTCCATAACATTTCCCTAAAGGCCCCCTCTTAGTAAACATAGGCTTTGCTTGGCGTAGCTTCCCCCACAGTTTAAAAATGGAGGGTTTTAATTTCAAGTTTTTTTAAATTTAGGTTGCTGCGCCGCACTTAGAATCTCATTTCTTTCCTTAATTGATTGCCCATCCCAATTCAGTGAAGTACTTTTAGGCGCTCGTCGTTAAATAGCCTTTTTATAGGAGAATATTTTTTATGTCTTTAAGCTCTAAGGACTCCATCGTTTTTGTAGCCGCTAAACGAACCCCTTTTGGCTCCTTTGGCGGAAGTTTTAAAGATTTGACCGCTACAGATTTGGGAGTCCATGCGGCTCAAAGTGTAATTGCGGAATTACCTGGAGTTGAAAAAGAGATCGAGCATGTGATTTTTGGTAATGTCATTCAAACCTCCAAAGATGCAGCCTACCTCGCTCGTCATATCAGTTTAAGGGCCGGCCTTCCAATCACGGTCTCAGCAGTCACTACCAACCGTCTCTGTGGTTCAGGGTTTGAAGCCATTGAAGATGGCATCCGAAGACTTAAACTCAATGAGGCCTCAGTGGTTCTTGTGGGCGGAACTGAAAGCATGAGCCAAAGCCCCTATGTTCTACGACAAGTAAGATTTGGTCACAAACTGGGAAATAGTGAAATCGAAGATAGTTTAATGACGGGACTCTTTGATACCTATGCTCAAATGCCTATGGCCATCACCGCTGAAAACTTAGCTACACAATATGGAATCGATAGACTTCAGTGTGACACATTTGCGTTGAACTCACAGAAAAAAGCATGGGCTGCAACTGAGAACAAACAGTTTGAAAAAGAGATAACTAAAGTAACTCTAACCGAGAAAGGGAAGTCAAAAGAGGTCTCTATCGACGAGCATATTAGAAAAGAGGCCTCAATCGAAAGCCTTCAAAAACTTAAACCTGTATTCAAAACTGATGGAGTCATTACCCCTGGTAATGCGAGTGGAATGGTCGATGGAGCTTCGGCTCTTATCATCACTACTAAACAAAAAGCAGAGAGCAAGGGATGGCCCATTTTGGGAGAGTGGCTGGGCTCTCACGTCGTAGGTTGTGATCCTAAAATCATGGGGATCGGACCTGTTCCAGCCATTCAAGGACTCATGAAGAAAACAGGAACGACTTTAAAAGATATCGCTAGATTTGAAATCAATGAAGCTTTCGCACCTCAGGTTTTAACTTGCCAAAAACTTTTAGAAATTCCAGATAACAAACTTAATCTCGAGGGGGGAGCTATTTCGATAGGCCATCCACTAGGAGCCAGTGGGGCACGTCTAATCACCCATTTGCTTTATCAGCTCAAAAAATCCTCATCTGAGTTGGGATGTGCTGCCGCTTGCATTGGAGGCGGCCAAGGTATGGCTCTTTTAATTCGAGCGTGATTCTCTTGGGTTCTACGACCTCAATATTTTTAGCCCTATTTTTAATACTGACCTGCTCTCTGAGCACGGCTCAAACCACAGGCTTACAGTTTCGGGCTGATCGTTACGAAAGAGATTTAAGAAAAAAAATTGAAAAAGGTTATGGAAAGGCCTGGGTTAAGAGTGGAGATAGAGAACTTTGGGCCGACGAAATTGAACTTGATCGCCAAAACAATAAAGCAATCGCCAATGGAAATGTTCACTTAAAAGAGAGCCATTTAGAGATCTTCTGTAATAGAGCTAGTTATGCTTTGGATGGAACTGAAGCCGTTCTTGAAGAGGCCACACTACTTGTAGACCAAATGGTAGTTACCGGTGCCACCGTCACTAAGTTAGGACCTAACCATTACGAAATACGGGAAGGAATCTATACCAACTGTAACACTATTCCCATCACCGACCGTACCGCTAACCGTTGTCTATTCGACTGGAAAATTTATGGCCATAAATTTGATCTAACTTTGGATGGTTATATCTTTGCTTATGATGTTTTACTCTACTCTAAAGACCTGCCTCTAAGCTACTTGCCGGTATTTATAGCGCCAGCGAAATCCAAAAGACAGACGGGAATCCTTTTAGCCTCCGTGACATCGAGTAATCATCTAGGAACAGGTTTCTCCTTACCATTTTTCTGGGCTATGAGCCGATGGCAAGATCTAACTTTAACACCTACCTATTATACGAAAGCTGGCCTTCATGGTTCTGCTGAATATAATTATATCTACAGTAACAAAACAAAAGGGAACTTCACCCTGTTTTACAATAGCCAACCGTTTAATGCTCTTCGCAACAACCCCGAGATTCTCACCTCTCCTATTAACAATGATCCTGCAAATCCCTCTTTTATTCAGAAGAAAAAAATCTTGGGATTTGCCGGGGAATTAGCTCTGACTCTTAAAAATAGGATCCTACTGGAAAATGGCCTAAGCTCTCTTCAATCGATAAACTACGTAAGCGATCCTTTTTACGTTCAGGACTATCCTAACGATATCGAACTTAGCAAAAGCAATTTAGGATATTTAAGATCGTTACTGACCGTCACCTATCCCAAAGAGGATCACCTTTTTTATGGGGGGATTACCCATCATCAATCCCTTCTTGTTTCAACCGACACGCCTCCCACAAATCAACCCGAGAAACGTGCAGATCGTGGAGCCATCACCCAACTACCTAAAATAGGAGCGGGGCAAAAACTTACCGAACTTATTGCCCCCTACGCCTCATTTGAGTGGGATAGCAATTTCACCCACTTTTGGCGCCCCGATGAAAGTTATGACAATAACATTCCTCTTCCCGGGGATCCTGATATTACTCCAGGAGCCCCCTATCAGGAGGGGGACTTCATAAGAGAAGGAGAAAGATTTCAATTAGAGCCTAGATTCATAGGACAAATTCCAATTGCAAGAGGGCTAGAATTACAGCCTATTATTAAAGGAAATCTTTCGGCCTATCAATTCACTCTTCCCCATGCCACAACCTCGCATCGTCTATTTGCAACAACTGAAGTTCCTCTATCTTTTTATCTGTCCAAAACTTTCGATTCAGGATTGGATAGCAATGAAAAATTTAGCCATTTAATACAACCACGAATTATCTATGCTTCATCGCTCTACCAAAATGACATTCCTTCACATCCATTCTTTAAATCCTCTCACCCTCCGTTTGATTCAAGCGACTTAATCCCCGACTTTGAATATTTTAAACTTGAGTTGATTCAAAGATTTAGAAGAATTATCGGAAATCAATCGGTAAGATTTGTTACTTTTCAACTTTCCAATCAATACAATTCCAGACTGAATCCAAACGATCCGAGATTAATCGACCCTACACTAAAACATCATTGGGGTCCGCTTCAGGGTTATTTAAATTTAAATATCAACTCTTTCTCAGCGACTGTTGAAGGCTATTACCAGTGGGAAAAAGACAGTATTCCTGGGGGCCCTGCTAAAAATGAAAGTACCTGGACAACTACATTAGCCTATGATTTTGCACAAGAGGACTCGGTTTCCTTAAGCACTCTAATTAGAAATGCTCTGGACCCCATTCAAGATGAACAACTTATTACATTAGGAGTCACCAAATCGCTTCCAATCTTTGTGAATCTTTCACTTAAATCTACTTACTCAACCAAACGAGGGGAGCTAAGAAGTTACGAATGGGGCGCCCATTTTGCTTCAAAACCTACCTCTTGCTGGTCTCTCAGTGTACTCTCCGGACAAACTCAAGCCCGACAAACCTATGCACGATTTCTTTTTCAACTAAACTTTGGAGGTTCAGTTGCCAGATCCTCATAAAAAAAGCACCTTGTTTATAGTAGGAACTCCTCTCAGTGATGAAGGGCTCCTTTCAAAAGAGGCCATTGATTGTTTAAGCCAAGCAGATCTGATTATTGCTGAATCAAAAAGAAATGGCTTTCGATACTTAAAGCAAACCGACAGGAAAGAGACCACTCCACTCTTTTTTTTGGATCCCTTCAGAGAGCGAGACTGGGAAGAGTTAAAACAACAACTTAAAAAAATAGCGAACCAAGGCGCTCGTGTTGCACTTTTTTCAGACACCGGAATGCCCTTATTGTTTGATCCAGGAACTCAAATTTTAAACCTTGCTAGAGAACTTGGTTTTTCTATTCATTCAGTCCCAAGTGCAACTTCGTGGGGATCCGCCTGTGCGCTTTCAGGATGGGAACCTCCATTCCTAATTCAAGGATTTCTTTCAAGAGACACCTCACAGAGAAAGCTTAAATTGGGACAGATCAAAAACAATCCGCATCACACCGTGTTAATGGATACCCCCTACCGTTTTGAGCCACTCTTAGCGCAAATAGCTGAAGTGCTCGGAGCCGATCGCCCAATATTTCTAGCCTGGGAGATCGCTAAGGCTGAAGAGAGACTTCTCTGGGGTTTCGTGCAGAGCATTCAGCGCGAAGCAAAAAAACAATCCCTAAAAAAAGGGGAGTTCATTCTTATCATTCAAGGGGTTTCTCGAGTAAAATAAGAGAGTGTCCGACTTAAATACTCATCCACCCGAATCCGAGAAATTAGCTTTTGTTCTCCCCGCGGGAGGCGCCAGAGCCGCTTATCAAGTAGGCGTGCTTAGATATATCGGAGAACATTTTCCCGAACTCACCCCGAAAATTTTATGCGGAATTTCAGCGGGCTCTATCAATGCGTGCTTTTTAGCCCAAGGTCAGCCCTTCTTTAATGGCACAGTTCAGCTCTACGAACTCTGGAGCAAATTGGAATTTAAACACGTTTTAAAAACCAATTTCAACTCTCTCTTTTCCATGTCTTCACGATGGCTCTATGACATGTTTGTTTCAAAGGTAACACAAAAATTACTTTTAAAATCTTTGCTAGATGCTAGCCCTCTTTCGCATACTCTTTTATCTCATATTCACTTCTGGAAAATTTCCAGAGCTATTCGTAGTGGTCTTATTGAAGCTTTAGCCATCAGTACCACTAACTACCATGATGGCAACACCACTGTCTTTTTTGACTCCTGTAAAGAGATCCCTATTTGGATTAGAGAAACTCGACGTGCAATTAGATCTCAAATTCACTTAAGACATGTCATGGCCTCCTGTTCCATTCCTATTCTTTTCGAACCCGTTCGCATCGGGGATTTTCTTTTTGGTGATGGCTCTCTTCGTTTTAATTTTCCATTTAGCCCTGCAATTCACTTAGGGGCAACTCGAGCACTTGCCATTGGAATTCGTTCCCCCTCTCCTCAAAACCCTCTAGGATTTCGACCTGAACACGTAGGAATGGGTTTTGTTGCAGGGGCTGTTCTAAACTCCATTTTTTTAGATAGTATTGAAGCTGATTATGAAAACATGGCCCGTAATAATAGAATCGCAGATGGAATTCATGTTAAAAAAGTTCCAGCACTTCTACTAAGACCCAGTCAAGATTTAGGTGCTCTGTCGGTTAATTTCTTAAATGAAGTTCCTTTTCACTTTAGACAGTTTTTAAAATCAACCGCCTCGCCCAAAGAGTTGGGCGATCTTCTAAGTTATTTAATGTTCTCTCCTGGTTATATTAATGCCTTATTAGAATTGGGAATGAAAGATGCGGCGAAAGACCATCGTAATTTAGAAATATTTTTAAAATCTCCTCATCAACCTATTGAATCCGTAACTACTCCAGAGAAATCCCGATCATCGAGTTAAAACTCCACTCGCCCCCAAAATTGCCTGCCTCAATTCGAAAGGCTCGACCTCTAAATCGAGTTAAATGAACTTCACCGCCAAGCCCAGCCCCGAATTTAGCCTTCTGACTCAATAGTTTTTGAGCCTTACTATTCATAACAGCTGCATTGCTATAGGCAAAAAGGGTAACCGGTTGTAATTTTTTCCACCGTAGTTCCGACCCAAAAGCTAGAAGTGAACGGTCCAAAAATCTCGTAGTTCGGACACCTGCAAAGGGAACTGTACCCGAAAGCTGAGAAAACAATCCGAAAGGGGCTGTATCACTCACAGTACAAAAAACCCCTTGCAGTTTTAATTGTGTTTGAAGAGTTAGTAACCAAAAGCTCTCTGCGACTGCAAGAAATCTATCAAAACTTCGGGAACTGCCTATAGATTTTCTGGGGAGATAGCTCTGCAAGAAGACTCTCTGTCCTCGATAGGGATCTGTTTCACTATCTCTAGAATCAAAGCCGATTTCAGAGACTAAGCCCATATCAAAGGCATTTGATATTCCCTCAAGATTCGAGTCTAAGACGCCCCCTTCAATCTTTCTTAAATGGCTTGAATGAAATCTTAATCCCAGTTTCAAATAGAGATCACTAAAAATGTTCTTCTGAAAAGCAAGATCAGCAATTCCTTTATCAATATAAAGATCGGTACTAGCTTTAGATGAGAACAATCCAATCCCGTGATACTCCTGAATTCCGTGAAGATATTGAAGTTGAAGTAAAAACTTCACCGGCTCCAAGGTTTGAAAATCTTCCAGTTTTAGTTCCCCTCCAAGACTTCCTCGATGGGTAGCAAAGATCCTTCCCTGAAGCTTTCTCAAGGTATCAAACAGGGCATGATCCTGTCCTCTGACTTGAAGTCCAATTCCCTGTGGAAAACTTCCGTAGAGAACAGTTGTTAGACCCACAGGCAAGCCATCTGTCTCTTTGCGTTTTGTATACGAGCTCTCTAGCCCATCTTCCTCTTTTTCGAAATCTTTGCCCTGTATTTTGCGAATTCTTATAATCCAAGGGACGCTAGCTTTCGGATTTTGTTCAAGACGTCTTACCGTCTCTAAAGCTATAAGAGCCTTTTTAAGATCTCTTCCATACAGAGAAGGAAGACTCGAGTAGATTCTTCCTTCTGCATAGAGCCGTTCAACCTGTGGAATTTGACTATTTTCAAGAGTCTCAAAATATTTAGCCAATCTTTCAGAGGCATTGATTACTTTCCATGGAGAAAGCTGATTAATTCGCTCACTTTCCAAAATAAGACAAAGATATCCCTCTCGAGCTGTATTAACGTCTGAAACTTTCTTAGACAAATCTAATAGCCATGATTCACAGGGAGCTAACCCTGATTCTAAAATCATTTGAGCCTGATGAGGTTTTCCCCCATTCCAGGCCTTATCAAATTGCGAGAGGATAAGAAGTAAGGAATCCAACCGATTTTGAGGTTTAAGATGAGTTATATTTTCTGTAGATACACTGAGAATGCTTTGCCCCCAACTACTCCTTGAAATGAGAAGCTGGAGGGCTATGAGAATTATAAAAACTTTAGAAAGCTTCACAGTTCTTAGAAAAGAATATTTTATTCGTCAGAATCGTCGTCACTGCCTTCGGCCACACTACTGGGAAGAACTGTAGATTTACCATTGATTCCATCTCTTAAAATTCGACTGGGGGTAAAAGTTAAAACCTTTCGAGCTGAAATTTCCATCGATTGACCAGTTTGAGGATTTCGACCCATTCTGGCTTTTTTGGCTCGAACTCTAAACTTTCCAAAGCCAGAGATCTTAATCGACTCTCCTTTGCAGAGATCCTCTTTGATGCTTTCAAAAACAAGCTCTACTAAGTCAGCAGCCTCTTTTTTGGAAAATCCCACTTTTTCATATACAGAATCGATGAGTTCGGCTTTGGTGAGTGTCATATTTTCTCCTAAGATGGCGACTGCGAGTCCAGTTGAGTAAAGCTATTAATATTATAATAATATTTTCTATTCCTTACAATGAATTGATTTTTAAGGGGGTGTCTATTTGCGTTAAAGCCAACTAGCGAAGTACGGTTAAGCGAAATAGATTTTTATTTAGATTGCGGCCAGCAGTTCTCAGTGAATAAATTTTGAGGCTAATTGAGAAGCACTAGAAAAACCTTTTCGCAAAATATCGGTGTGCTATTGGGGTGATTTTATGAGGGTTCATTCAATAATTTGGATATGAAAGTGGGGCGTACAGCGACTTTCCTTGGAGCTGGTAGCCCCACTTTCATATCCAAATTCTTGAATGACTCCTCTTTTTACCATGCGCTGTGACTCACCGAGAATTGCTGGTGGAAATCAGTTTTTTATTTCTAGCAAGTCTTAATACGGGGAGTCTATCCCTTAAAACCACATGGTGGGATTTTCTTTGTAAGTTTGGTTCTTTCTTACGGTAAGATTTCAAAATTAAAACTTTCATCTTAAGAGACCTTACCACGAGATTTTTTATAGCCTTTTAAGAGGGAAGATACCCCCTATAAATAAAGGTCTGTTTTATGTGTAAAAGTCTTGTAGGGATTGGATTTAACTTAAATAAAAATTTTCTCTTAACAACCCTAATTGCAGTTCTATAAGGCAACTCATTCCATCAAAAACCTTGTCAAACTTACGGGATCTCTAACAGAAAAGTGAGCCGCTTAGCGCAATAAGTACCGTACTCCGCGCCGAACAAGTTTAGTAATCTTAGGATGATTTTGTAATGGCTTAGAAACCCTTTGCTTTGCTATGTAAAGCTACGGTCCCTGTTCTTTTTTAGAGTCGGTACCTCTTTTCAAATTAGTTATGATTTTTGTATCGGGTTCTCCATTCGTTAAAAGATTCTTTGATGAAGGAACCGGTGATGTTGCCGGCACAGGGTCACAATATTATTAAGGCTATGCTCTCCACCGCTCGCAATGGGTTTTTTGTGGTGGAGATCTAACCATGTTTTGTTCTGACATGGGGTAGCTACTTTATCTTTAAAAGTACATTGGCCACGGTCCCGTTTCATGACTTCGTGCCG
>SXPJ01000027.1 GCA_005776395.1 Bdellovibrionales bacterium
AAACAACTCTTAATATTATTCGGCGTAATTCTTCTGAGCGCTTCTTACTGCTTTGGAGAGGCTAAAGAGTATGAGAAGGGGGAGAGGTTCAAAGTAAATCCAAATGAACTTCATCCCACACAATTTCTTTTCGCTAAGATTGAAGTGGATTACAGGGTGAAGCAGCTTAAAGAGATTATGGACACCGAAGGCAAAGAGGGGGTTGAGGAGTTTTTAAAGTCTAAGAGAGGTCAGGTCGTTATAGGTCCTAGAAATAGTAAGTGGTTAATAGACGGACATCATCTTGCTAAAACTTTATCGATCTTAAGAAAAACAGATCCAAGGTTTAAAAAGATTCTTTTTTATGTCGAGGTTGAGAAAGAATGGAATGAACTCAATGCCCAAGAGTTTGAAAAGGCTATGAAGGCGGGTAATAAAAAGGGGGAAAGTGGAGATACCGCATTTGTATATTTAAAAGATAAAGGAGGAAAAGTTCGAAAGTTTAGTAGTTTACCTAAAAAATTAGGCTCGATGAAAGATTCCCCTTGGAGAGGTTTGGTTTGGCTTTTAAAGAGGTCTGATGTGATTGAACGGGAGGAACGTTTTCCTTATCAGGAATTTTTTCTGGCAGAATACCTTCAAAAACATCTTCATTTGCCATCTAAAATGAGCTCGAAAGCTTATTTAAAAGCCTTTAAAGAGGCTAAGAAGTTGATAGAGAGAACGCCCGATAAAGAGCTCTCTGGATTTAAGAAAATAGATGAAAATAGTTGTGCTAAGATAATGAAACAGATTCAAAGAAATAAGTTTAATTAAAAAAATGGAAAGATTATGAAAAACTATTTTGCATTAGCATTTTTAATCGTGAGTTCACTTCTATCTGCTGCTGAAGTGTTAAAGATCTCTAAAAATAAGATGGATATCGCTATTAGTCATGAGATGGGGGGACTATGGGCAGTAGGTCAAAAAATTTGTGTTCAGAATAAACTAAAACGTAATTATTGTGGTCAGGTCATTAAAGTTAAACAGGCCGGAGCGATATGTAAGATGCAAACCCCTGTAGAAGGGGTGGTTCCAGGGGATGAGGTCACTGAGGAGGTGGTAGCCGAAGAGTTAAGTGGAGGGCTTGAAGAGGGGAAAAAAGAGGATGAGTTTGATAAGTCCACAAGTCAGGATAATAGAAAAAAATATAAAAAGAGACAATTTGCCTTTGGTTTTAAAGGGGGACTTGTTATGGCAAATGCGTCGAGTAATCCTGAACAAGAATATAACAATCGAAATGTGATTCATTTTGGTGCTTTTTTGGATTTTCCCTTGGGGGCAGGAATCTTCTCTTTTGAACCAGGTTTAAGTTTTGTTCAGAAGGGATATGAGACGTCAGTCTTCGGACATGCCTTTAATTATCTCGAAATGCCTCTTTTACTAAAAATTAGGGCGATTCGAGGTTCTTTTACACCGGTTTTTTTTGCGGGACCCTATTTTTCTTTTCTTCTTTCAGCTAAACAGGCCTCTATTATTGGCGATTCAGATATTAAGGATCAATTAAATAGTATCGATTTGGGAGCTTTAGGGGGACTGGGCTTTGAGTTTCAGTTGGCTCCGAAATTTGATATGGGGCTATCGGCTAGTTATGGTTTGGGATTTAGTAACATTATTAAAGATTCAAATGGCTCAAGTGAAACAAAAAATAGGGTGATTCAAGTTCTCTTATATTTGACCTTTCAGTGATGTCATCTAAAGACAAAGTAAATATAAGGGGGCTAAAAAATGGTTCTTCATGATTGGGAAAAAATATTTGAGAGGAAGATCTCTGAAATAGCGTTAAGTGAAGATCCTGCCCATGATCTACTTCATTTTAAAAGAGTTGTTAGTTTAGCTAAAAAACTATCTGAAAAAGAAAAGGGTGTTTTAGAAATTATTATTCCATCGGCTTGGCTTCACGATTTCGTTATTATTCCTAAAAACTCTCCCTTGCGTTCCCAAGCCTCAAAGCTATCTGCAGAAAAGGCCATTGAATTTCTAAAGTTGATTAACTATCCAGCTCAATATTTTGAGGGTATTATTCATGCGATTCATGGCCACAGTTTTAGTGCTAATATTGAAGTTAAAACTTTAGAGGCTAAAATTGTTCAAGACGCCGATAGGCTGGATGGAATAGGTGCAATTGGTGTGGCAAGATGTTTTGCGACCGCAGGAGTATTAAAAAGAACTTTTTATAACTTAAACGATCCCTTTTGTAATTCTAGAGAGCCCGATGACCTTCTCTATACCCTCGATCATTTCTTTGAAAAGCTTTTCAAAACAGCTGAAACCCTTAAAACAATCTCTGGTAGAGAAGAGGGAATAAAGCGAGTTCAGAGCATGAGAACTTACCTAGCTTTTTTAAAAGAGGAAATAGAATAATTGCTTTCTGTTGGGTTTCACCATTCCCAAATAAGCTCTCTGGTTTATAAGAGGCAGTTTATTATTTTAATTCTTTGCAAAATAATTGAAGTCTTGAGTTTAGTTCATTTCTTACCAGTCTAAATCGTTGCAGTTGCTCCTCTTCAGCCCCTGAGTGACCTGCCGGATCAGGAAGGGGCCAATGAAGCCGTTGAGCTTTAGAGTCTAGAGTTGGACAAACCTCCTCAGCACAAAGAGTGATAACGTAGTTTAGGTGATTTTTGAAGTTCGGTGGGATTTCATTCCACGACTTTGAGTGGTGGGAGGAAATATCAATTCCTATTTCCTTCATGACCGTAATTGCTAAGGAATTTACTTGGGTTGGGTTTGAGCCCGCACTTTCAATTTGTGCATTTGAACCAAAAATGTGTCGTGCCAGTCCTTCAGCCATTTGGCTTCGAGCGGAGTTGGCGACACACATAAAAAGAAGATTCATAAGTTGTCCTTTCAAAACTGCCCTAGTATAAATCAGGAGGTGCAAAAACGGATAGCCATTTTAGGGGCAGGGCAGTTAGCAAAATACCTTGTCGGGGCCGGGCAAAAGTTAGGCCTTGAGGTCACGGTTGTTGCCACCTCTGCAAGTGAACCCGCCTGTCAAGAGACTCATAGAACTGTGATTGCCGAGTGGACTCCTGAACTTATGTTTCAGGTGTTTCTAGAACACGATATTGTAACTTTTGAAAACGAATGGATCTCCGATTCATTGCTTTCAAAAGTAATAGCTGAAGGCTTGTTGGGTAAATTACTTCCATCCCATGAAAGCATGATCAAGGTTCGAACCAAGTGGAATCAAAAACAATTTTTTTTAGCTCAAAGCTATCCCACGGCTAGAGCGATGTACTCTAAACAGATCGATCTGTCCTCAATTTCAAAGTTAAAAGAGCTATTGCAGTTGTTTCCCAATGGCGTCGTAGTCAAGGAGAGTGAATTGGCTTATGACGGAAAGGGAGTTTTTGTCTTCGAAAAAAACGAAGCCGAAAAGATTTTTGGAAAATTAAAAAAACTCAATAAGGATTCCCGTCCATGGTATCTAGAGGAAAAGATCTCTTTCGCTAAGGAATTGTCACTTGTGTTTTCCAGAACGAAAAAAGGTGATTTTACCCACTTTCCATTAGTGGAGTTTGAGAGCGAAAAGGGAATCTGCTCGACTGTTTTTGTTGAGGGTAAAAATACAGGTCTCATGAATAAGTTAGAGATCCAGGCTGTAAAGATTGCGCGTGATTTAAGTGGGAAATTGCAGTGGTGTGGAACTGCTGCGATAGAGTTTTTCTATAGCGACAGCCAAGGTCTTTTAATCAATGAGTTTGCTCCACGAGTTCATAACTCGGGCCATTTTTCTTTAAGCGCAAGTCGCACCAGTCAATTTGAAAATCATCTAAGAGCCATCATTGGAATGCCTTTAGGGAGTTGTGAAACAGCTCCATTTGCAGTGATGAAGAATTTTTTGGGAACTCAAGAATCAAATCTAGCTATCTGTCCAACATCTAATAATGAGGTTCAGGTTTTTTGGTATGGTAAAAAGGAGATTCGTCCAGGACGAAAAATGGGGCATATCAGTGCCTTTGGAGATCTTTCAGAGCGAGCAAGTTTGATAGAAAAAGTAAATCAGGTGGTAAAAAATTGGCAATTAAGTACGATAGGATAAATCGTATAGAAACCTGTGAGGTAGTGTATGAGTCTTAGTGAAAGTTTGAAGCCAATCCGGATTATTATGGGAAGTCATTCAGATTATCCAGTGATGAAAGAGGCCGAGGCGTTTTTATCTCAAATGGGTATTGGCTTTAAGAGCCAGGTTTTATCGGCTCATCGAACCCCCCTTGAAGTAATCGAGTTTGCTAAAAACTGTGCTAAAGATGGAGCCCAAGTGATCATTGCAGGGGCAGGGGGGGCCGCCCATTTGCCTGGAATGGTCGCAGCTATCACTCATCTGCCTGTGATTGGAGTTCCAGTTCCTATCGGGGTTATGAACGGTGAAGATGCTTTATGGTCTATAGTGCAGATGCCGAAGGGGGTTCCTGTAGCTACAGTGGCTATTGGTAATGCTTGGAACGCAGGTGTTCTGGCTGCCCAGATTCTTGCTACGGCTTCTCAGAATGAGGAGCTACAAAAAAGATTGATTCAATATAAAGAGGAACTTCGACAAAAGGTTCTCACAACGAAGTTATAAAGAACTTAGAGATACACATTGCGAGCGCTTCCCAAACTTCTTAGTAAAACACGAATTATGCGGGGATATAAGTGTGTTAAAAACATTTATCTTAATATCCACCATCCCAATCTTGAAGCTGAAATCACACCGGATCAACAGGCCCTTTTTGATCAAGGGAATGCAGTGGGTGAAGAGGCGAGAAAGTTTTTTTCGGGGGGAGTTTTAGTTGATAATAAACCTTGGGATTTTTTTGGCTCGCTTAAAAAAACTCGAGAACTTTTAGCTAGTAAAACACCCATTATTTATGAGGCGGCCTTTGAACATCAAGGATGTTATGCAAGGGCTGATATCATTAAATATTCTTTAGATACTCAGCGATGGAAAATCTATGAGGTTAAATCCTCGACCAAAGTTAAAGAAGAGCATTTAGACGATGTGGGGCTACAGGCATGGATTATCGCTAAAAGTGGATTGCCTATTGAGGAGATCAATTTAGTTCATCTAAATCCTGCCTGTCGGTTTCCTAATCTTGAAAACCTTTTTGAGATTAATGATGTGACTGCACAGATTCGGGAGAGATATCCTTCAATTCTTCCCAAGGTGAGCCAACTCTTTTCAACCATCAAAACCGATCAAGTTCCTGTAGTGAATATCGGGGCCCATTGTTTAAATCCTCATGAATGTGGATTTAAAGAACATTGCTGGAAAGAAAAAGGGGTTCCAGCTTTTAGTGTTTTAAATTTACCAAAGCTTAACGATAAAAAATGGGAGTATTTTAATCAGGGAATTATTTCGGTGGATGATGCTAGACTTACAGACTTGACTCCTCTTCAGCAACGGGTTGTCGATGTGTTTAAGTCGGGGGAAAGATTTTTAGATTCTAAGTCTATTAAAGCCGCTATAGCCCACTGGAAGTTTCCTTTGGTTTTTCTAGATTTTGAAACTATGAGTCCCGCAATTCCAAGATACATAGGTACTGGGCCGTATATGCATGTTGCCTTTCAGTTTAGTGTGCATGTGATGACATCTAAAGAGAGTGAAGTAACTCATCATGAGTTTTTTCATGAGTTTCCCACAGATCCTAGGCCCACTCTTATTCCTGCTCTTCTCAAAGCCTGTGAAGGGGAGGGCTCTATCGTCTCTTATTATGGGAGATTTGAAACGGATCGCATTCTTGAAATGGCAAAGAGTTTTTCTGAATATGCAGAACAATTGGAAGCTCTGACTCAGAGGATCGTAGATCCGCTCCCTGTGATTAGAGACTTTATTTACGATAAGGAATTTAAAGGATCCTTTAGTTTGAAGGCGGTTGTGCCTGCATTGTTAGGTGAAGATGAGTCCTATGAAGGGATGAAGGTTGCTAATGGAGGCGATGCTCAACGCGCTTATGAAGAAATTATTAATTCTAAAACAACTTCAGAAAGAAAAAACGAACTTTTAAAGGCCTCTCTAGAGTATTGCAAGAAAGACACCTGGGTGATGGTGGAACTCGTGAAGTGGCTTTTTGAGAACTCAAAGTAAATTAGCCGAAACTATTTTGTAAGATGAATGAGCTCTTTTCCAAATCTTACTCCGAAACCACTCGGCTTTTTAGGAATATGGGCTAGGGGCTCTTCTGGATCCATGGCTCCTAGGTCGATATGGATCCAATCAACCCCTTTCTCAATGAATTGGCTTAAGAAATAGGCCGCTTCGATATGATCAACGCCACCTGTGAGTCGGCACTGTTTAATATCGGCGATATCAGATTTAAGACAACGACCGTAGTCGCTATCGTTAGGAAAGGCCCAAACTCTTTCGCCACTTAAGATCCCAGCTTTACGAATTACAGAGAGTAGCTGTTTTCTATTGGAGTAGCCTCCGCAATACTGGGTTCCTAAAGCTCTAATGACGCTGCCTGTAAGGGTCGCAAAGTCTATCACAAGATCGGGTTTCTCTCGTGAGGCTAAGGTTAGGGTGTCGGCTAAGACCATTCGCCCTTCCGCATCGGTGTCAATGACTTCGATTGTTTTTCCTTTTAGAGATGTGATGACATCATTGGGCCGATAGGCCTTCGCACTTAAAATATTTTCAGTGATAGCCATGTAGCCCGTGATTTGAATGGGCCATTGTTCTTCAGCCGCTAAAAGACAGAGAGCTAAAACCACTGCACTCCCTGCCATGTCATTGTTCATTCCAAACATGTGAGAGCCGGTTTTTAAATTGTTCCCGCCTGTATCAAAGGTAATTCCTTTCCCCACAAGAGCAATTTTTCGTTTTCCCTGTTTTGGATAATAAGAGAGCTTTAAGATACCACTGGTATTTTCAGGGGCCCCTTGAGCGACCGCTAGAAACGCACCTGCTTTGAGTTTGATAAGCTCTGCTAAGGAAAAAAACTCAGTTTTAAGTCCAGCCTTTTTAGCAAGATCGCTAGCTGTTTTTACATACACTTCAGGAGTTAAATCATTGCCCGCTCTTTGAGCTAGATGTCTGACTAAATTGGTTTTGTGAGCAGAGGCCTCTGCCGCGAATCCTAATTTTTGTACTCTGGCGAATCGTGAATGGCTTAATTTGAAAGAGATCGTGAGTTGTGGATCGATCTTGGATTTCTCTTTTTTTGAGGGGGTTGCGTACTTGGGAGGAAGATAATTTAAAGCAATCGCAGCAGAGACGAAACTATCGGTTAAAAGAGTTTCAAGTGAAGAGTCCATAGGAGCTAAATGAATGAGGACTGAGGTGGACTTTTCGGTTTTAAGACTTGAGAGAACTTCTCTAGATAATTCTAGTGATGAGAAAGGGGTTAGTTTTTGGGGAATCACCAGAATAGAAAACTTTGTACTTGAAGAGAGATCAAACGTGAGATGAGCAGAGGATTTAAATTTAAATTTTCTCTGTTTTAAAAAGTTTAAAATTTTTGTCGCATGGGCCTTTTCAAGAAGTTTAACTAAGGTTTGAGAACTGGCCCCTTTTTGAACAACTAAAACTTGAGCTTGAAAGTTTTTCAAGTTAATGGGGTCTTGGCTAGAATAGATTTTTTTTAGAGTTTGAGATGAATTCATAACCCGCCAAAAATAGCGCTAAACATCTGTAAATACAATTATTTAAAGTAAATAAAAAAATATCAACCCAGTTCACGTTGCTGTGCGTCTTGCAAATAGCGCAAGGCTCCAGCAGGTTGTGTCAAAGAGTCTGTTTGTTCAACGGTTTGGCAGGCTTTTTGTTTGGGGGAAAACTAGATAACCTAGAATTCCTAGATAGAAATTTAATTAAGGAGAATTCCATGAAAGCAGTTAGTTTAGCTATTTTGTTAGTGGCAAGTAGCGTAATGGCAACTCCAGTTGCAGTATCCTATAACGAAAATCTTCAGATTCACCAGTTCGTCGAAAAGTTAGAGGTGCCTATAGATCTTAACCAGGCGTTAAGTAAACCACATATCTATCTTCGCGATACTGTGAATGCGGCCAATGATGAGATGGTTATCATTGATTCGTTGATCAATTTAGGCAAAAAAGTTTGGGCGCTTATAGAAAGTAATAAACCTGTTGTTAACGTGAACTATATGTATGCTAATGCTCTTCCAAGAGGTGTAAGAAGCTCTGAAGATTTGGATAACTTCTCCGATCTTCAACACGCTTCATACCGCCTTCATGGGGAGAATCTCTATGGAATAACCGTTTATGATTTAACCTATACTTTAGTTCATCGTTATGGCGGAAGTTATGAAGGTCGCGGAAAGTACCTAGAAAACGTAGCTGTGGTTCCCTCAAATCTTGATGTTTTATGGGGATATACTGTGGATTACAAAGTTGAGAAGGTTTCTGTAGTGAACACTGGAACTCGTGAAAATCCAGTGGGCTCTATTTTATTAGGAACTAACTTTAAAGTTTCTACTATTATTAAATCTTCTGAGACTCATTCAGTTTATGATTTTCGTGGAGACAGAGCTAAAGTCATAGCAGTTCAGTATTAAAATAAAGTTGTAAAAAAGCCGAAGGGGCCAGCTCTCTCTTAGAGAACTGGCCCCTTTTTTTATGAGTTCTTAAATCCGCTATTAAGCGTGATTAAAGCTCATGGAATGTAACATAGCTGTAGGTGGTTTCATGGCATTGATGAAGGTCACAACTATAGGAATGATAATGATAAGGGCCTGAATCACCGGAGCAAACTGAGGAGCTATTACAGTGATGTAAGGTAATGCTTGGTTTAAGATCGCTAACACGGTGTTTAGATCCATTGTTCCCTGTTGTAGGTTTCCAGCGAACATTGCCATCAAGCTCAAAGCTAAAGAGAAAGAGCTTAGCTTTCCATTAGTTTGAGGGATAGCTGCGAAAATTGCGTTGATAGCATTGATCGCATTGGTGATGTCTTGAGGATTAACGGCTCCTCTGACTGGACTTACAGGAACCTTAATTTTCCCCTCTTGAACCAACTGAATCAGTAACTTTTGTAGGTCAGCGACTGAAACTTGTGGAGCGGAAGGCTTAGCGGGCTTTTTCTTTCCCCAAGCCGAAGCATAAGTGTCTAACTCAGAAACACTAGTTAAGGTATCTAAGGCATCTGCCTCTGACATCGATTTTTGATATTCACGACCGCAAGCGGCCAAGAAAATCAGACCAATAGAAAATACAGCAATTGATTTGTTAAACATAAGAATTCCTCCGATTTAAGTTTTTTAAGCAGTTGGTTTTTCACAGGAGGTCAACGTACAGCGTTAGTCTCACAAGACTCAGTGTGCCATAACATTGTGTAATTCTATTCAAGAACTAGTGAAATACTGGCGAAGAAATTATGTTGAAAATCGCATTGTAGCGGCTTTGTAGAATAAATAAAGAAAACGAAACTTCTCTCAGCAGTTCTCGGTGAGCCACCATAAAATTACCACAATAGCACACCGAGACTTTGCGAAAAGATTTTTCTAGCGCTCCTCAATTAGCCTCAAAAATTATTCACCGAGAACTCCTGAACTTCTCTAGCGTGAGCCTTGAGATGCTTTTTATCATTTCGAGGGCGATATTTTTTTGAATCGTACAAAGTGCGTATTTTTCAATCTAATCACGAGGCTCATCGGCCACTTGGGAGATCAATCGAAGTGTTGCTATCGCGAGTCCCCTGTTTCTAGCAGTGTTTTGAGCTCGAGCAAGTAGCGCCTGTCTGATGTATCTCTGTTTCAGCTCTTCGGATACCTGCGCAACACTTGGGCCGCCGACAATTATGTCGGCAGTATCGTACATTGAAGGTAATACTAGCGGGGCTCTTGGATCTCTACGGTGAATATCTGCCTGTTGCGCCTGTGTCATTTGCCATTCTCGCGCATTATTTAGCGCATTGGCCTCGAGGGCTCTCATTCGTGTCTCGTAAATTGCTAATGGGATTAGACCTGCTACCGTCAAAGTCGCTAGAACAGTCGGAGCATAGGCTGTTATGGGGCCAATGGCTCCTCGAACGCTAAACGCTAGCCTCATTTGCTGCACTGAAGGACCGATCACGTTCCAGTTGTTCAAAACGAATTGAAGATTCTCGCCCAGGTATATTCCCAATTCGCCCAAAAATCTTTGTAGAGCTGGCGATAATAGATTTGCGGCTGCGGCAGCTTTAAGTGCTGTCGCAGACATTGAGAGAATTTGTTCCAATGTGGTTATCTGATTTCCACCTACTTGCGCAAAGATTACTGGGTGCTGCAATTCATTGATCTGATTCGCATGAACTAGCTCTGCACCATTTGCGGATCGTGAAATAGCCGATACGCCAACTACTAGAGTCATAATTAATGATAGAAAACTAACCCAAGATTTAGGACTAAAATAACTTTTCATGCTCTTCTCCAAGCCATGGCAATTTTGCCGAAAATAGATGTAAGCAATATGTCTGCCATGAGTATACGGTCACTTATAAGTGTGCAGTGCCCAAAACTGTCATACAGTGGAGCCTAAGTTGGGGATTGTTACCTCGGAGATCAACCAGTCCTTTGCTCTTTTTCGAAAAGAGGGTAGAGATTATCCATGTCAAAATTTTTAAATCCTTTTCCAGATTTTGGTGAAATAGATTCGCTTCTTAGCTATGAGCAGAAACAGATTCAAACCAGTGTCAGAAACTTCGTTCAAAAAGAGATAGAACCCCTGATCGTTGAAGCTTATAGAAATGAGACTTTTCCGATCTCTATTCTTTCTAAAATGGGATCCATGGGACTCATGGGCTCTTCACTGAGCGGTTATGGTTTACCTGGAATGGATACTGTCAGTTATGGCCTTGTGATGAAAGAGCTCGAACGGTGTGATTCGGGAATCAGAAGTTCTGCTTCTGTTCAGGGGGCTTTGGTTATGTTTCCCATTCATGCGTTTGGAAGTGAGGAGCAAAAGAGCTATTGGCTTCCAAAACTTGCAAAAGCGGAGAGTATAGGTTGTTTCGGTTTAAGCGAATCAGAAGGTGGGTCTGACCCTGGAGCGATGAAAACTTGGGTACAAGATAAAGGGGACCATTATCTTTTGAATGGCTCAAAGATGTGGATCACTAATGGAAACCTAGCTGAGATAGCCATTGTTTGGGCTAAGACCTTAGAGGGTATTCGGGGTTTTATTGTGCCTCTGAAATTAGCAGGTGTAAAAGTTGTAAAGATGCAGAATAAGTTATCGCTTAGAGCTTCAATCACTTCAGAACTTATTTTTGATAATGTAAAACTACCTAAGAACTCGCTTCTTCCCAAAACGGAAGGTTTAAAATCGGCTTTTCAATGTTTAAATCAAGCTCGCTTTGGAATCTCATGGGGGGTGATTGGCGCGGCAGAGGCCTGCTTCTTAGAGGCTTTAAATTTTGCAAAAAATAGAATTCTCTTTAAGAAACCGCTCAGTTCATATCAGTTACTTCAGAGAAAACTTGCCCTAATGGTTACACGGATCACCGAAGCTCAGTTATTAGTCTTTCGTCTTTCTCAAATTAAAGAACAGAAGACATTGCAGCCCGTTCAGGTGAGTCTAGCGAAACAGGTCTGTGTAGAAATGGCTTTAAATGTCGCTAGAACCTGTCGAGATATTTTAGGAGCTAATGGCATCATGGATGAGTACAAAACCATGCGGCATATGGCGAATCTAGAAACGGTTTATACCTATGAAGGCACTAACGACATTCATTTGCTTATTTTAGGGCAAGAGATTACGGGGATCCCTGCTTTTAGTTAGGCGTTGTCGCAAAAGCGACGGCAACGTGTCTTGAGCAAAGCGAAGGATCTCGTTTAAGTTCTGATCATTTGTTAGTTCGCAAACTTATCAGTTGAAGCGATTAGAGCTTTTGAGATTCCAGTTTCAAAGGCTGAGTGGCCCGCATCTGGAACAATCATTAACTCAGCCTCTGGCCAAGCTCGATGAAGTGCCCAAGCACTATCCATAGGACAAACAACATCATATCTTCCCTGGACTATCACTGTGGGAATGTGCCGGATCTTATCGACGTTTTTTAACAGTTGCCCTTCAGTCTCCATAAAGCCTTTATTGATAAAGTAATGGCATTCCACTCGAGCGAATGCGACAGCAAATTCATCCTCTCCATAATGAGAAATAAAGTCGGGATCGGGAAAAAGTTTACTGGTACTTCCTTCCCAAATGCTCCAGGCTCTTGCAGCCTCTATTTGAACTTTCTTATCAGAGCTAGTAAGTCGCTTGTGGTAAGCCGAAACCATATCGTGCCGTTCATTTTCTGGGATATGGTTCCAGTAAGATTCCCAAGCATCTGGAAAAATAGAATCTGCTCCTGATTGATAGAACCAATCGATCTCTTTTTTGCGAAGAAGAAAGATTCCTCTTAAAACAAGTTCAGTGACTTTATTGGGATGAGTTTCAGCATAGGCAAGAGCTAGTGTGCTTCCCCAAGAGCCCCCAAAGACTTGCCATCTTTCAACTTTTAAATGTGTGCGGAGCTTTTCCATATCGTCGACTAAGTGCCAAGTGGTGTTGTCGATAAGGGAGGCGTAAGGGGTGCTTTGCCCACAACCCCTTTGATCAAAAAGAATGATTCGATATTTTCTGGGATTAAAATAGCGGCGGTGTTTAGCCTCTGTGCCCCCCCCCGGCCCGCCATGAACAAAGAGAACTGGCTTGCCTTTGGGATTTCCGCTCTCTTCAAAATAAATTTCGTGAAGATCAGAAACTTTAAGTTTTCCTGTGTTATAGGGAGTGATTTCTGGATAAATCCAACGATGGGGGTCTTTTTGTAGTGATTCCATAATAGGAAAAGAGTTACATAAAATTCATATTTCGTCACTTAAGAATCTTTATAAAAAAAGCTTCAATTTCTTAAGTTTTTTGAGTAGAGACTTCCAAGAAGCTGAAAAAGGAAATACTATGACCGTGAACGAGCTTAAGGAAAAACTGGATAAAAAAGAGGCCATCGAAATTTTAGATGTTAGAGAGCGGGATGAATTTAAATTTTCTAATATAGGTGGAACTCATATCCCTTTAAGTGAATTTGCTCAACGGTATCAGGAACTAGCCCCTGAAAAAAACTGGGCTGTTCTTTGTCATCACGGCATGAGAAGTGCTCAAGCGGTAGCTTTTCTTAGAAACCAAGGCTTTAAAAACGTGCAGAATATCAGTGGCGGTATTGAGGCTTGGTCCGTTCAAATTGATAGTAAAATTCCTAGGTATTAAGTTAGCTGTTAGGTTATGGTTTTCATCAGGACCATGTTGCATCACTATCACAGTCATTAGAATCGTTAGTAAATTTTCTCTGGGTTCTTTCTAAATAACGGCTAGAGGATTAGCCGTCACTCAAGGGCTTTGCATAATTTGTAAAGGTGACGAGCGAGCTTATCTGTGATTTCACTCAATTCAGCGTTATGAATCTCAAGTAATTGAAGAACTGCTACACTTTCACGAAAACTGCCAAGAGCAATACGGTAAAATCTTGCTCTGTCTTTGGGACTGGGCTTAGCCGAACCCTCTGCGAGGTTCAGAGCCACACTTGAAGCTGCTCGTTGCAATTGCCCCTTCAGATGACAGGGCACTTTAAATTTCGAAACCAGGCGATAAAATTGAACGGCCAATTCATAAGTTCTAAAATTATTAGTTCTGG
>SXPJ01000028.1 GCA_005776395.1 Bdellovibrionales bacterium
AATGCAAAATCGGCATCATGCCTGGTTACATTCATAAACCAGGAAAAGTGGGTGTGGTCTCTCGTAGCGGAACCTTAACCTACGAAGCTGTTCATCAGCTAAGCCAACGTGGTATCGGCCAGTCTACCTGTGTTGGAATCGGAGGAGATCCGGTACAAGGGCTGTCCTTCCTAGATGTGCTAAAACTATTCAATGCAGATCCCAATACTGAAGGGGTCATTATGCTTGGAGAAATTGGGGGATCTGCTGAGGAAACTGCAGCTGAGTATATCAAATCGGAAATGAAAAAACCGGTGGTGGGTTTCATCGGAGGTCAAACAGCCCCTGAAGGAAAACGCATGGGCCACGCTGGAGCTATTATCAGCGGAGGAAGTGGCAAGGCTACTGACAAGATAAAAGCTCTAGAAAAAGCAGGGGTCTCTGTTAGTATGAGCCCCGCCACTTTAGGCGAAACCATGGCTAAGGCTTTAGGTAGATAATTTTTTAGGAGGAAGTAAACGTGGAAAAAACATTCGCAATCATTAAGCCCAATGCAGTGAAAAAGAACTGTATTGGAAAGATCATCGCTATGGCAGAAGACAATGGTTTAAAAATTGTTTCAGCCAGAATGCAAAATTTGAACACTAAAGAAGCTGAAGGCTTTTATGCTGAACACAGTCAAAGACCTTTCTTCGGAAGTCTTGTTAAATTCATGACCAGCGGCCCAGTACTTCTTCTCGCCTTCGAAGGTGAAAACGCTGTAGAAAAATGGCGTAAACTTATGGGGGCTACCGATCCTGCTAAAGCGGCTCCTGGAACTATCCGTAAACTTTTTGGCGACAGCATTGAAGCTAATGGAAGTCATGGTTCCGAAAGTTTGACTGCAGCTCAACGAGAAGTTGCTTTCTTTTTCGATAAGTAACCCAATTGATTATCCGCATTATTACGAGGGGCGAAGCAACGAAGTTAACTCTTTGAACTGCTTCGCTCCACTCGCAACCGCTATGAATCAAGATTTACAGGACAAAAAAAGAGAGATCTTAAGAAATATTCAAGAGGTGGTATCTCTTGAAGCTGAAGCCCTTAAAACCATGGCAGAGTCAGTAGGAGAACCTTTTTTTGAAGCCATCTCTTTATTCATGTCCATAAAAGGAAAAATTGTTTTCACAGGCGTAGGCAAATCAGGACTTATCGCTAGAAAAATTGCAGCCACCATGAGCAGCACCGGAACCCTCGCCACTTTTCTCCATCCTTCAGATGGAATGCACGGCGATCTAGGAATGCTAACAGCCGATGATGTAGTCGTTGCAATTGGAAAAAGTGGAGAGAGTGAAGAGCTCACCAATTTACTCCCTGCAATTAAACGATTGAATGCCAAAATAATCGCTATCACAAGCCGAAAAGACTCTACCTTGGCTCGTGAAGCCGATATTATTTTACATACTCCGGTTGTAAAAGAGGCCTGCCCACTCGACTTAGCTCCCACAGTATCAACTACAGTGGCTTTGGCCATTGGTGACGCGCTGGCTGTAACTTTAATGAAAATGAAAAACTTTCAGTCCGAAGATTTTGCGAAATATCATCCGGGCGGTAAATTAGGAAAGAGGCTCTCGTTGCGAGTGGCCGATCTCATGATTACAAAAGATAGATGTCCAATTTTAAGCTTAGAAAAAACCTCTATTGAACAAAGTATTGCTGATTTAGGAACCTTTGGTTTGGGAATTTTACTGTTCTATTCAAAGAAATACCAACTCACTGGAATTTTAACGGATGGCGATATCAGAAGACTTCTCAATCGTTATAAATCTGAAATTTTTAATCTCAAATTAGAAGAGGTGATCAATCGTAATCCCATTACCATCCCACCTGATATGATGGCTGTAAAAGCTCTAGAGCTCATGGAAACTCACCGTCCTCCACTTAACGTGGTTCCAGTCGTTTCTCACAATGAAATAGTGGGTGTTTTAAGATTACACGAACTATTCAGCGTTTCCTAAAACCTCAATTTTTGGGTTCTTTTCCAATAACGTCGAGAGCTAGCGCCAAACAAAAGAAAGAGGCCAATTTTTGACTTTAGGTTAGGCCACTCCTTTAATCTCTTTATTAAACCCTAAATTTACAACCCTGTTTCTCTCAGGTTGAAGTCTCTTAAAATCGGAATAGACCATCATTTCCACCATCTCAGAAAAACTGATTTCAGGTTTCCATCCCAACTCCCTCTGAGCTCTTTTGGGACACCCAGTAAGTTGATCGACCTCAGCAGGACGTAAGAAGGTCGGATCAATGACTACATGATCTTCATAATTTAATCCGACAGCTTTAAATGCAATCTCACAAAACTCTCGAACCGTGTGGGTAGTTCCGGTGGCAATGACATAATCACTGGCCTCAGTTTGCTGAAGCATCAGCCACATAGCCCGAACATAATCCCCTGCAAACCCCCAATCCCTTTTTGCTTCAAGATTACCTAAACGTAATTCTTTTGCGAGACCGAGCTTAATTTTAGCAACTCCATCTGTAATTTTTCGGGTAACAAACTCTAAGCCTCGACGAGGCGACTCGTGATTAAATAAAATTCCGGAAACTGCAAACATTCCATAGCTCTCACGATAATTAACAGTCAGATAGTGGCCATAAACCTTAGCGACTCCATAGGGACTTCGAGGATAAAACGGTGTCTTTTCGGTTTGGGGGGTTTCTAAAACTTTTCCAAACATCTCTGAAGAGCTTGCTTGATAAAACTTAGCCCGAGGAGCTGCTTTTTTAAGGGCTTCCAAAATTCTAGCCACGCCAATTCCAGTAAACTCTGCCGTTAAAACAGGCTGAACAAAAGAGGTGGGAACAAAAGATTGCGCGGCAAGATTGTAAACCTCATCAGGTCTTGCAGCTTCAACAGCTCGAGTCAGTGAGGTTTGGTCCAAAAGATCGGCCTCAAAAAGCTGGACTCTACCTCGAATAGACTGAATTCTTTCGAAGTTTTCTGAAGAGGATCTTCTTACAATACCCCACACTTCGTAACCTTTAGAAAGCAAAAACTCAGCTAAGTAGGAACCATCTTGGCCAGTAATCCCAGTGATAAGTGCTCGCATTTTATCCCCCCGGATAATAGGTCGTTGTGAGCGTAGCGCAGCAATCTCAGAATGAAATAAAATCATTTTAAGATGGCTTCGCTACGCCCGCAATGACGGTCTATTCACTATCTGTCTAGAATCTTCTTAACAAGCTCATTTAAAAGCGCAGGATTAGCCTGTCCTTGGGTCTCTTTCATTGCCTGCCCCACAAAAAAGCCAAGAAGTTTAACTTTCCCCGCCTTATATTCAGCAAACTGGGAAGGATTGTTCTCAATGACTTTACAAATCGCGCTCTCTAAAGCTATGGGATCGCTGATTTGAATGAAACCTTTCTCTTTAATGATACTGCTTGCATCTTTACTTGTCGCAAACATTTCTTCAAAAACGGTTTTAGCGATCTTTCCACTGATCTCGCCACTATCAATTTTACAAATAAGATCAGCTAGTTGAATGGCCGTGACCGGAGAGGATTCAACCTCCTTATTCGCCGCATTAAGACGCCCTAAAAGCTCATTCATCACCCAATTAGCACTAGCTTTACCATTTTTAGAATGGCTCACGACACTTTCAAAATAGTTCGCCAACTCTTTAGATCCTGTAAGCACGGATGCGTCATAGTCCGAAAGCTCAAAAGATTTTTTGAATCTTATTGAAGTTTCCTGAGGAAGTTCAGGCATCTCTTTTTTAATTTGATCTAACCAGGCTAAAGAAAATACAAGTTTAGGGAGATCGGGCTCTGGAAAATAACGATAATCATGAGCCTCCTCTTTTTCCCTCATGACCTCTGTAATATTCTTGGCTGAATTCCAGCTACGAGTCTGTTGAATAATTTTCTCTCCACTTTCAACCGCAAAAACCTGCCGCTGAATCTCATACTCAATCGCTTTTTCAACGAATTTAAATGAATTGATATTTTTTAACTCAACTCTAGTTCCGAACTTATCAGCCCCTCTAAGTCTTACAGAAATATTGGCATCACACCTAAAATTTCCCTCTTCCATATTTCCATCGCAAATATCAGCGTAACGTAAAATACTATGCAAAGCTCTTAAGTATTGACCTGCCTCATGGGCATTTCGCATATCAGGTTCACTTACAATTTCAATTAAGGGAACCCCCGCACGATTTAAATTAACCAAAGTCCCATAAGATTCGTGGTTCGATTTTCCAGCATCTTCTTCAAAGTGAATTCGTGTAATTCCGATTCGTTTTTCTTCACCTGTTTTGAGTTGCACTACAATGTGTCCGTGAGTGCTGTAAGGCCGTTCATACTGACTAATTTGATAGCCTTTAGGAAGATCGGGATAAAAATAATTTTTTCTAGCAAATATACTTTCAGGATGGACTTCACAACTAAGAGCTATCGCTGCGCGAACTCCAAGTTCCATTGCCTTTTTATTAATAACTGGAAGAGAACCTGGTTGCCCAGTACACACAGGACAAATATTGGTATTGGGTAGAGAGCCATATCGATTCGGACAGCAGCAAAACATTTTACTCGCTGTCATAAGCTGAGCATGAACTTCCAATCCAATGACCGCTTCATATTTTTCAAGCGACATAATCTACCCCTTCCCTTTCGCCATAGATGACAATGGGAATTCACCTCGAATCTGTTCATACTGATGCGCAGCTATAAAAAGTTCCCTCTCACCGAAAGGTTTGCCAATTAATTGAAATCCAATGGGTAGTTTCTTTGAGTCCAATCCACAAGAAACGGAGAGACCAGGCAGACCCGCTAAGTTAACAGGTAAAGTAAAGATATCAGAGAGGTACATTTTTAATGGATCATCGGTTTTCTCTCCCAACTTAAACGCCGTGCTCGGGGAGGTAGGAGTCACTACAAAATCACATTGGGTAAAAGCTTTTTCAAAATCTTCTTGGATTTTTCTTCTGATCTGATTTGCTTTTAAATAAAAAGCATCATAGTAACCTGCACTCAATGCATAGGTTCCT
Organism: Bdellovibrionales bacterium; assembly: GCA_005776395.1. Taxonomy (GTDB): domain Bacteria; phylum Bdellovibrionota; class FAC87; order UBA2466; family UBA2466; genus UBA2466. The sequence goes on from SXPJ01000028.1 coordinate 5,007, forward strand.
AGCATTATTCTTAATTTAACCTCTCTACCTATTCCCTCTCCGCGACTTCGACTGTAAAGCTCTTCACTGCTTTTGGCAGATTGAGTTCTGTAACCATAGTGAACTCCATCATATCTAGCTAAGTTACTACTAGCTTCACTAGGGGCAATTAAATAGTAAGTCGATAAAGCATACTTCGTATGTGGCAAATCGATATCTACAATCTTGCCACCCATCTGCTTAAAAACTTCTAAAGCAGCTTCAAAAGACTTAGCTACATCAAGATCCACACCCTCCAACCAAGCTCTCGAAACACCTAAAGTAAAAGATCTCTTTGTATTGGATTTAAGTTCTTCAGTGTATCTAGGAACTGGGTGTTTCGAAGATGTGGCATCCTTATTATCAAAACCCGCCATTACCTCCAAAACCCTCGCAGAATCCCAAACGGTTCTAGAGAAAGGGCCCACCTGATCTAATGAACTTGCATAAGCTACAATTCCGTAACGACTCACACGACCATAGGAAGGCTTAAGCCCTACTAACCCACAAAGGCTCGCAGGTTGGCGAATAGATCCTCCGGTATCAGTTCCCAAGGAAACTGTGGCTAGTCCAGCAGCTACAGCAGCCGATGAGCCTCCACTAGAGCCCCCAGGCACCCTCTCAAGATCCCAAGGATTTCTCACCGGACCAAAAGCAGAATTTTCGTTAGAAGAGCCCATCGCAAATTCATCACAATTAACTTTGCCAATAATGATAGCTCCCATCTCTTCGAGTCTTTGAACTGAAGTTGCTGTGTAGGGAGACACATAACCAGAAAGAACTTTTGAGCCGGCAGTAGCTTGCCAACCCTGAACTAAAAAGTTGTCCTTAATCGCCACAGGAATTCCGAACAGAGGAAGATTTTGTGCTGCGTCTAACTTTGCATCCAGTGCTCTAGCTTTTGCCAAAGTCTCTTCGGGACGAACCTGTAAAAAAGAATTTAATTTTTCATCTCTTTCCGAAATATTTTTTAGATAGCCACTTATAACTTCCGAGGGTTTGAACTGTTTTTTTTGATACCCAGAAAGAAGATCCCAAATTGTTTGTGTTCCAAATTCCATTAGCTATGCTCCACAAGGGTAGGTAATAAGAAGCAATTATTTTCAACTACGGGGGCATTGTTGATAAGCCCATCATGGTTCAAAAAAGGCTCTACCCTATCTTCACGAAAGCATTGTGCATCACTAGGGACATGCTGAACAAATCCCTCTTTGGAAGTGGGAACTTGGTTTAAATCTTGGATATGATCCAGCACTCGAGTAAGTTGCCTTTGATAAAAACCTATCTCCTCTTCGGTGAGTGTGAGTCTGGCTAACTTCGCTATTTTTAAAACCTCTTCTCGACTTAACATAGAGTAAGAATATACCTCAGCTTAGGATTTGGGTCACCACCAATCACAGAGCTGGGGGTCATAAAAGCCCTCTGGCTTTGGCTTTGTAGCTCCTAGAAACCATCCCATGGGACATTCCTCATAGAGAAGCTTCCCTTGAGATTTCGCACCCCAGAATATGAATTTTTTCAAACCCCAATCTTGAACCACCTTCCCAATGGCTGGGAGACTCTCTGGACAATCGGGATCAAACCATAAAACCTCGGCTATCTTAGTTAAAGGATTTGCCACTACAGAAAAGTAACTGGAACCTTTTTGGGTTTCTATTTCAAAAAATGAATCTTCAGCCAGATTTTGACCTTTAAGTTTTGACAGGTATCTAAACCGCTCAATTTGCCAATCCCAAAAAGTTGCCTCTGGCACTAAGGCCATTTGAGAATGGGAACACTGTTCAAAACCTTTTCTTCGAATAAGCCGCACCTTTTCAATCCACCTAGGCATCTCAAGGGCCTGTATTTGGCTTTTACTTTTTGGAAAGGGTTCCGAAATTTCACGAACCTGAACCCCAGTTTTCTGAAAATCCAGCCCTTCATAAAACTTAGGGCCGATATCAGAATACAGAATCCCCAAATTCCACTTTTGCCTACTTAAAAACTCCTTCAAAAGAAATGAGGCATATCCTTTGTGTCTATGCTGAACAGGGGTAATAACCGAGGCAATTAAAAACCCCTCTCTCTCCTCGATTTCATGAGAATAGGTCTCTCTGAAGAAAAATTTAACCTGAAGAGCATCCATCGATGAGATAATTTTGTTTTCTGGATTTTTTAAAACAAAGGTCTCAATCTTGTTTTTCCCAAATGGATGCTCGTATAAAATTCGATTTCTCTCGCAAAACTCCTGAGAGGTTAACCCTTTGGCCCAGGACTCTGCTCTAAACAAAGCTAAGCTATCTCGCTCGACTCCAGATGCTTTATCAAAATTAAGGTATCCCATTAAAACTTAAGCTGAGTAAATTTAAGTGAGATTTTTTTAAGCCCTTGTCCTCGAAACTCTACGATCAATTTGTCATCACCTAGATTTTGCCTGACAACACCTTCTCCAAAAGTAGGATGCTGTACGCGAGAACCTACCGAAACAGCACTTTCATCGGGAAGATCAGAATAGGATTGAGAATCACTACTTTCGTAGACCTGACTAAAATCATCCTGATTAAATCTAGATGACCTTCCTTCAAATCTATCACCCCCCTGCCTAAATCCTCCTTGAGGAATAAGCCCAGGGCGTTCACTAAAGTGTCGTTTTCTGGCGAAATAGTCCGATTTTTTTATCTCTAGATAATCCGATGGAATCTCCTCAACGAATCTACTTAAAACTCTAAAACCGGCATTCCCAAACACTGTTCTATTTTTTGCGTAAAGAAGATGTAGTTTCTTTCTCGCCCGAGTCATTCCGACGTAAAATAATCGCCGCTCCTCCTCAACATCAGAGGGCTCTTCAGGCTCCCAAGGACGAACATTGGGAAATAGCTCCTCCTCTAGTCCCACTATTGAAACGAAATCAAACTCAAGACCTTTTGCCATATGGATAGTCATCAATTTGATCGCAGGAGCCTTAGCATCAAAACGATCAATATCAGAAACAAGGGCTATCTCTTCTAGAAACCCCTCAAGCGTAAGCTCTTTAGTAGGATCCTCTCCACCTTTTCTCAATTCATACTCAACCACGCTCTGTCTTAATTCAGCTAAGTTTTCGAGACGGCTTTGAGATTCAACAGTGCCCTCATCGGTTAGACTCTTTCGGTAACCACTGTTCTCAATCACACTATTAATTAAATCTGAAGGAAGAACTGAATCTTTTGAACTTCTTAGAACTTCCATCAATTCATAAAACTGTTTGAAATTTTTTTGAGATCTCCCCAAATCGGTTTGAACCTTGGGCTCAGGTCCAAAGATATCCTGCAGAAGCTGAAAACAACTGACATTTAACTCTCGAGCCCTAGTCGTAAATTTTTCAAGTGAAACCGCTCCAATGCCTCGAGTTGGAACATTAATAATTCTTCGAAAACTGACATCATCACTCGGATTGGAAACAAGCTTTAAATAGGCCAGGACATCTTTAACTTCAAGGCGATCATAGAACTTTAATCCACCGTAGATTTGGTAGTTAGTTCCTTTGGCTCGAAGCATATCTTCTAAAAGACGAGATTGAGCATTAGTACGATAAAAGATCGCCATCTGATTAAGGGGCTGCCCCTCTTTCACGGCATGAGAAACAAGATCGGTAACCTTATGAGCCTCATCATGTTCATCATAGGCCTCAATAACCTGGATCTTTTCGCCGGAGTCATTTTGCGTAAATAATTTCTTATCTCTTCTTTCAGTATTATAGGAGATAACATGGCTTGCAGCTTCGATAATATTCTTAGTCGAACGATAGTTTTGCTCGAGCTTAAAAATTTGGGCGTTCGGAAAATCTTTTTCAAAATTCAAAATATTACTAATGTCAGCTCCCCGCCATTTGTAAATCGATTGATCTTCGTCCCCTACGGCACAGATATTGGCTTGGGTTCCAGCTAAAAGTTTCATCAAAAGATACTGACATCGATTAGTATCTTGATATTCATCAATTAAAAGATAGGGAAATCTTTTTTGATAATTCTGAAGTACTTGAGGGCAACTTTGAAAGAGTTTTACTGTCGTCAAAATTAGATCTGCAAAATCTAAAGCAGAAGAGGCTTTTAATGCTTCAGAGTACCTTGTAAAGATACGCATAAATGCATCTTCAATAGGCCCCCCATAATTTGGCTTGTAGGTTAAATGATCGATCCCCTCATTTTTAGCTTTATTGATTCTCGACTGCATCGCCTTGGGTGAATACATAGAATCACTCAAGTGAAGCTCTTTCATAACCGCCTTAACTAACGAGAGCTGATCTGAATCATCATAAATAGAAAAGGTATTGGAATAACCCAGAGGATGAATATCTGAACGTAAAATACGAACACAGGCTGAATGAAAAGTGCTAATCCAAAGATCTCTCGAATAGATGGGGCCTGGTGCCAAGTTTTCTAAAATATGAGCTACACGTTCCCTCATTTCAGCGGCCGCTTTATTGGTAAAGGTGACTGCAAAGATCTGAGTAGGATCTACATTATGGTTAAGAATAAGATGAGAAATCCGATGGGTCAGTACCCGAGTCTTGCCTGAGCCTGCTCCCGCTAAAATAAGGATGGGACCGGTGCCATGAAGAACCGCCCTCCTCTGAGGATCATTTAATGTCTCTAAATAATTCACCTGTTAACTCCCAGCCCCCAATAAACCTCAGAGATGGAGTTTTGGCAAATAAACCCCTAAACTTTTTTTAAAAATTCAAGGAGCTTTATCCAGTAAATGAGGCCCATCGCATTAACATAGACCTCTAAATGAATACTGACGATAATCCAGATACCTGGCCCTCTATACTGTGTTTTTTGAGAGTTTTTTTGGTTTAGTCTGCTCTACACAACATCTGAAATAGTAAGTATTTAATGAGCAGACTGAGCGGGCTAAAACTTCGATAAAGTATGGGGGTATCAAGAACCGAACGATTTCTGATCGTAACTTGCGGTTGCTTCGTAGCAAGGGCATTGCTCCTGTCATTTGACTGGGCAGCAGCTTTTCCGGGATTCTCATCCGCCTTTGTGCTCTTTAGTTTCCTATTTCAGGCTGCAATCAACGTGCTTACCCCACTGTTGTACGCGGCAACGACTTACGTTTTATATTCGCACTTCAAGCAGATGGTAACTTTCGAATCAGAAGTGGCGTGAACGATGGCAATTCGAGTGAAACTGGCTGTGGTGTTGACGGAGAAACAAATGATGCTTAAGGAGCTAGAAGAAAAGACGGGAATTGCTATGAACAATCTGTCGATTCTCAAGACTGATAAAGCAAAGGCCATCCGATTTTCCACACTGAGCGCGATTTGCAAGGTGCTGAAATGCCAACCCGGCGATCTTTTCGAATATGTCGAGGAGGAAGAAGAATGAAAACGCTTATTTGTTTGTTGACGGTGGTCACTGCGTGTCTTTCCTTTGCTGAAACAAACAGGACAATGATCACGCTCCACTTGCAATGCGACAGCGGCCCTCAATGCAAGGAGATGAAATCCACGGACCGTGGTCCTATTCGAGTAGAATCTATCCCAGCGCTCTCCTTTACACCTGAGAACATCGCAGAAGCCTGGGTTACGAAGGACCAGGAAGGCAGGGAGCAATTGTCATTGACCTTGACGAAGGAAGCAGCAGACCAATTCGAAAAGGTTACACACGACAATATTAATAAGATCATGGCCCTAACAATTGGGGATCATGTTCTAATGGCGCCGGTGATCAAGCAGACTATCTCTGGCGGACGACTTATGATCGAAAATGGCACCGACAATAAGACTTCCCTGCTGGATGAAGTTCCTTGGTTGCGGGAAAAGGTTTCTCATGTAGAAGCTGAGACAAAGAGAAAGAATGATCGAGACGTAATCCTCTATGCGGTTATTACCGGAGTCATGATTCTTGGGACTCTCGTTTTCACGTTTAAACGCCGCCAAAACGAAATGAACCCGACCTGAGCAACCCAGCGATTGGCCGGATAACTTCCTAGAAGTTGACGTGTTTTCTCACGAGCATGTTCCCCGGAAGGACTAGCGTGAGGTACTCACCATCTTTGCTGAGAAATGCTCTCGGTTGCGCGAAGAAACCCTGGTTTTGGTTATGTCCCTGAGTTTGGATATCGTTCTTGTTTCGTAAAGAGAGCCTCTGCCCCGTTCCCCTGGGGCCAAAATCCAGTTTTTTAGGTAGGGTCTAGTCAAAGCGTCGCATAACTTTTATTACAGGGCCGCGCTAATCTCAGAAAAACACCTCTTCATACGTCTTATCCTTTCAGTCTATTCGGTACCTTTGTCTCTAAAAAATATTCTCTACTTTTGAAATAAAATCTTTTTCCGTATTTTTTCCGAAAATAAGGTGCTTCCTTTTCTGTGATCGGATAAACATAGTAGACTTTATCTCCAGGTTTTTGTCCAAAGGCACGTCTTACCTCTCTGAGATTAAAATGCGGGAGTTCATATGAACGTACATGCTTATCCGATTTTGTTTTATAAACAGACAAGAGTCGTATTGGCCTATTTCCCTTAATTTTCGTGAACTCCAAACTTAGAATTCTACCTATAGGTTTTGTTTTCCTTTCTATGCTGGCGCAGTCCAAAAAATATACATATTTTTTGAAATAAAATCGGTTGCCGTACTTTTTTTGAAAGTAAGGGGCCTCTTTTTCGGTGATGGGATAGCAATAGTACATCGGATCCCTGGGCTTCTGCCTAAATAATCTTCTAATCTCGTTGAGATTTAATCGAGTGATCTCATACGAACGTATCAGCGCATCGGAATTTTTATTGAAGACAAATATATACCTTTTCACCCGATACGTTTTCATTATGGCTTTACTCTTCGTGTTGAATCGGGTGGTTTAGTTTGGTTACCGGTATTTGGATCGAATTCACCTTGATGGTTTCCACGTCTGTCATATTTTTCAAGTCTTCCATGCCGGTAATCCCATTCATAGATATTGCCCTCTGCATCTTTCCAACGTCTGCGTAATTTTCCACCGGGTCGTGCTGTCTTAGCTTTATCTGGTGTTAGATTAGGAAATCCCTCTGGCACTGCCGGTGGAGAAACAACTTGTCCCGGCTTTGGAAATTCTTTCGTATACATTTGCCGCAGTTTTTCTATCAGCCCTTGAAGCTCTCTTTGAGTGCTCTCTCCCCATTTCTCAATCGCTTTACCTACCGCATCCCAATCGGTGTACTCGCTAGCAATCAATGCAGCCAAGAAAGCCGCGACAATCGCTGGATCTGCGGCAGCAAGTAGTGGAATTGCAGCCGATGCATGTAATGGACTAAACGAAAGCGGTTGGACTCCACCCGATCCAGGATCCGCAATAAGACCGGCAATGTCGACTTTTTCACTCTGATTTCCCGTTGCTTGCGAAACGCGTTTTGATGGCACAATCCGAATTTCAAGTTTCCCAACGTCAAGATAATATCCAGTGGTTAGAAACCTGGCATAAACGTTTTCAGAAAGTTGACTCCACGGCGTTGTTGCTTCTGTTCCAGGGGTGTCAGAGTTTCCCGGAAGAGAAATTAATGATTTTAGGCTTTCGTAGCTGCCCCAGGACTCTTTAAGCGCTTTCCTGAACTCCTTCAGCGAACGGATAGCTTGTCCAAGTTCTCCAAGGCTGTCCAGAGTTTGATCCGTCAATTCATCGAAACGCGGTAGCCTCATTTTTTCTGCGATGGTATCCCACTTTTCAGACAAATCTTTTAGGAATGGTTTCTCTAATTCTTTACGATGTTCTGGAATCACAGCGTCTATTATCTTTTGACTTTCGGCGGACATCTCTTCAAAAGGCACGCCACTTTGAATGCTCCACGACGTTACTTGAATCTCCCCTGGCCTAAATCTTGATAAAGCTCTGGCGTTGAGATCATAGATGATGCTGGCCGCGCGTCCCGATAGCTTTCCAAGTTGGTAACGATGGGCTGATGGACTTGAGCCACTGCTCTTCATGCAGTAACTAATCACGGGTATTATGTAATCCCCAGGAGGAAGCTCTACTGTCCCTTTTGAAAAATGTTGGCGGTTGCCAAAGCTCTTTTTGGGATCGAATGGTTGTCCAGGGAGGGTCTGGATGATCGGAAAAAGCTCACGATTACTTGGCGCTATCAGAGCTCCAGCATCAAAGATTTTCTCAAGTACTGGCTTTGCTGCCAAAAGAGCTGCGCGTTTTGCCATGTCTTCAACTGCAATTTCAGTTGAAGAACACCCAGTCACGAGCATCAATAGCAATGCTGGAAATGAAATTAGTCTAATCATTCTAATTATACCGTTTACGCAGACTGCTGAACTTTTTCTTTTTTAAAAGCTAGACCAATGATCTGATCAATGTGAGCTTCAAATCGACTGGTCCAGATAAGCGCTCGTCCATAGCTATCTACACTAACCTGCGTCCATTCCTCTTTCGATTTTGGGAAACAATAAACCCGAGACAACTCTGATAAATCAGAGTGATAACAAAGTCCATCTGAGGCCTCGATAATAATTTTCTTATACTCAGGTATTTCAATTTTAACTATTACTGGATCGGTAACACCCATAGGATCTCCTTTCCTGCTTTCGTTCATCACACCATTCTGATATCAGTCGGGCTGCCCGCGCACCAAGATCACCAGCTAAACACTTTCCAGATAAATCAAAAACGGCCTCACTCCCTTGAAAACGGGCATGGAAATGCGGTTCCTTGTGTTTTTGAGTATCAAACCAGTACATCGAAATTATAATTCCAAAAAACTCATAAATTTTTGGCATAGTGTTTAAATCCTCTTTACCTTTATACCAGAATTCAGCCTTTTTAGGCCAATCACCGGCCGAGATACTTAGAAATTGTTCCAACCGCAATTAGTTCCCGTGCCGAAATCTGACGAATACTTAGCCCTTGCCCTCGCAATTCCTCAATCCGCTTCTTTTGCAATTCGGATACCGGAGGCCGTCCGATCCGTTTTCCCTGAAGCTTGGCCTTATGAAGTCCGGCCCTCCCCCTTGTAATAATCATTTCCCGCTCAAACTCTGCAATCGCACCAATGATCGTGAACATTACGCGTCCTAAAGCTGACGTGGTGTCGATATTTTCTTGATACGAAATAAAATCAACGCCAAGATTGTGAAATTCATCAAGGGCTGCAAGAAGCATCTTGGTGCTCCTTGCAAACCTGTCAAATTTCCATACCATAACAACGTCAACAAATCGTTTTCGCACATCGGAAAAGAGTTGGTTGTATTGCTCGCGTGATTCCGTTACCCCGGAAATGACGTCTACATACTCACGAAAAACTTTGAACCCGCGTTTTTTGGCGAACTCGCGAAGTGCGATGAGTTGCATGTCGGGATTTTGCTCTTGTGTGGAAATTCTCGCGTAGATTGCTGCGGTCTTCAATTTTCCCCCTCACCCATCAAATTCTAATTGTTCATAAACCTGTACCTTTATGAACGCTTAATGTTGCCTTGAAGAGGGCCTGTTTTCAAGGCCTCCTTACCTTCAATTTTACGGGGAGTTTATGAACACCTACCTGGATCGGCATGATAAGAAATTACAGCTACTAGCTGCTAGTCGCACATCAACGCCCAGTCCCTTTTTTTAGAGCCTGCTCCTGTACCCGCTGTTCAATACGATTATCCACAAGTCGGGTGATGTCATTTTCGGTAAGCGAAGGACTGTTAATCCGTTTCTCCACTAAGTCTCGAAGCTGTCGATTAATCCAGGTTTGATAGGGCATATGCTCGGCACTCGCGACTTTTCGAATTTGATCGATAACGTCGAGATCAACAAACATATTCACCCGAAACTTTCCATGTTTAGGATTAAATTCGTCGGGTCCGATTTCAACTTTTCCAGTTTTAATCTTCTTCATGATATTTCTCCCATTCTTCGAGTAGCTCATACTTGCGCCGAACTACTTCGCCCATAATCCGATCCAAGGTGCTTTTAGAAAAGCCGGTCTCTTCGTTCATGAATTCTAAGGTACGAAGATTAATTCGAACGCTCGTTCCTCCACCTTCCACATGCACGTGGGGTGGATTATGGTCTCGAGCGTTAATATTAAATTTAAGAGACTCAAAGCTGAAGATCACCGGCTACATGTGTATAATATACACATGTTATACCCATAAAGGAAGGAGAATATATATTTAAAATAGCAAATGCGACGCAACGCATTGATTCTCTTATTATATTGAAACTTAACTAAAATTGTCGTTTAGGGGGGGGTGAACACCCACCTCTAGATCGGCGCATTAAAATGAATCCACCCTCTGCGAGAGTCGTATAATTTTCGTTCCGTTATAAAAGTATCCGGTAATCAATATTCAAAATTTCAGACAGCCTCTTAGCCATAGCTTTTCCAATGGGGCGCTTTCCATTTTCCATCTTCGACAAATTTCCCTGAGGAATCCCCAGTTTCTTGGCAAGCTCCTCCTCTTTTTCTTTTGCTATGACCCTGCACTTTTAAAGTGATTTCCGAAGCAACTTCACTAAGAATGTTTTTTTTCAACTAGTCGACCACTTGCATATTTATGAAGGACACTACTCATTAGCGTCTGATAGCCCAGTCCTTCCTCTTCCGCTTTTCGCCGAATAATATCTACAGTCTCTTGCATCAAACGAATATTTACTCTCGCTTCACGCTTTTTTGAGGCCACACCGTTTTGAGCGGCTTGTACAATTTCTTCTTTTAGAGAATCGGAAGCAACAACCCAATCTTTCTCTTTAAGAGATTTTTCAATCTCCATTTCCTCTTTTGTTAATTTAAATTTCTTTTTCATGGTTCCTTGCCTCCATATCGTTTATTGAGTTTGCGCGAGTAGTAAGCAGTACGAAACATAATCACTTTAGGTTTCACCGTCGCTGGAACAGCAACAATGTGCTTATTTATTGAAACCACAATAATGATCTGCTCTGGGTGCAGGCGATTAATCAATATTCCTCTGCTATTTCCTAACGCAATAGCCTCTTCGATCTGCTCAAATGACAGCCCCCGTTCTTTTTTTAACCCACTGATTCTTCTCTGGTTTCCAAGCGAGCTTCTGCATCAAAAATATTGCATGCCTTTTAGGCACCATTTGTCAATACATTAAAAATGCATCGAGTTGTAAAACGAACTCAATTTCAATCTTCATAACTATTGTTTGGTTGTGGTTTAAAGTGATTTTTATATTTTAAAACAACACTTTATTGGTTGCTATATTTTCTACATCGGCAATTAGGAGGCACCTTGGACGAAACACGCTTTGGAATTCAGAAGATCATTAAAATTTTTGGTTCTGATATTTCTCGCAATGCCCTGGTAAAAGCCGAAGCCTCAGGAAATATTCCGCTGGCTTCACGAAGAGACACAGGAACATTAAAACGTCGCGCCTGGGGAATTGAGAATCTACCTCAAATTAGTGAACAGTATGGCTTCTTAAAACACCTCAATCGACCAACCGCTCTTTCAATATTCACAACCAAAGGAGGGGTTCTAAAAACCACGCTTTCTCTAAACATTGCTAGAATGGCGGCGCTTCATAACATTCGTACCTGCGTTGTTGGTCTCGACATGCAAAGCGATGTAACAACAGCTCTTGGTTTCAATACAGATCTAGAAGAAAGCGAAGATCTCCAGAGTGCGATCACCCGACTCAATAGTACGCGTGGTTTATTAAATGTCTTCAAAGGGGAAGTCGAACTCGCAGATGTCGTATTGCCTACAGATATTCCTACTCTTTCATTTATTCCTAAAACTCCAGAACTCGTCGCGTTAGATCAATTAATTTCCAACAAAAACCGTCGCGAATATTGGCTCAAAGAAACCGTGATCGATCCATTAAAACAACAATTCGAATTGGTAATCATGGATTGCTCCCCAAACTGGAACAGACTAATTACAAATGCCTTAGTCGCTTGTGATACTTTAGTATCACCGCTCGAGTGCAAAATTAATAACTTCCGAAACTATCAGGCTTTCAGAGTGTTTTTAGAAGAATTTCGCAAAGAACTGAAACTAGATTTTGATTTTGTCTTTATACCAACCAGGTTTACTTCTACTCGCAAACTCAGCGCAGAGATTCGAAGTTGGTACCTTGCACATGTCTCCGGTTGCATCAACGGATCTATTCGAGAAAGCGTGCATGGTGAAGAAGCCGTGGCCCAACATGTTTCAGTTCCGGAATATGTTCCAAACTCGCTGGCAGCAGATGAAATGCGCGAAGCGATCCTTGAAATTTGGAATCGATTAATGGACTCCTCAAAAAAGCAAAAAGTCCCGAAAGGAATCCGGCCGACTTCTCAATTAGAAAGATCCAAAGAGACTTTCACTTTAACGAACGGATAATTAAGTGGCACTTTCTCTAAATGATTTAAAGAAGGGTAAGGCAGGCAAAGCCCCAAAACAAGAAGCCACCGTTAGACGAATGGTTCGACCCTGGGAAGATCCAACACAAGAAAGCCCTGAAACCATAGTAACTACAAGCAGTCAGATGCCCACCATATCCCCTGACTTAAAAGAGAGAACAAACAGGTAACAAAGAGATAACGAAACAATCGTTAAAAACGGGTAACAAACAGGTAACAAAATCAAGTTTTGAACAGCTCCGTGGTCATGAGGCTCGCTTACTTCATCTCATCTTTTCTGAATGTCAGACAGCAGGAGATCTTCTCACTCCACCACTGACTCTAGAACGAGTTGCTGAATCTCTTGAAAGCCGCAAGGGAACAGCAAAAACAGTGATCATGCGCCTTACAAAAAAAGGCTTCATCGTAAGAGAAAATAGCGCAACCGGAAGAGGTGGATATACTCGATTCCGAATTCAAAAAGATCTTTATCACGCGTTGCTAATTCGCGAAACAGGGAACAAACGGATAACAAACAGGGAACAAACGGATAACAAACAGGGAACAAACGGATAACAAACAGGGAACAAACGGATAACAAACAGGGAACAAACTGGCTCTATAGCGCCCAGAGTCGTCGCGGTATAAATGTCTTTATTTAGGGGGTTGACGGGAATAGCATGGCCCATGCTGGTCGAAAAAAAAAGGAGTGCGAGGGGGCTCGCACTCCTTAAATTGAAGTCTATGGAGTCGTAAGACCCCCTCTTCAAATACTTAGTTTTTCAAATATCTAACGCATTCCAAAGAGATCACCTCTTTTTCAGCCTCTTTTACTAAAATAAGTTGCCCAACAACTAATTCTCTCTCTTCAAGAATTTCGCGCCCCTCTTTGTGTTTAATTTGGAAGATCACAGAATCAGCATCGATTTTTCGATTTCCCTCAACAACGAACTGAACCGTATTAGCACGATTAACCTTTTTGATTTCACTATCAGTTCGGCGAAGAACTGTGCCTTGAACTTCATTACTGACAACCAGCACAGCAGGAACACGAGTTACCGTAGCCGTATGATTGTATAGTTTAACTGTCCATTTACCTTGTGCAGTCTCGGCACTGGTGCAAGTGTATCCGCTTCCAAAAATGGTTGTTCCTAGAAACAATCCCACACTCATTACTTTTGCGATTACAGTTTTCATGACAGACCTTCCTCTAATTTAATTTACTTTGGATAAAAACCCAAAATACGCATCAAGAAATTCAGCACACACCGCACTGGTAAACATCAATGCTTAAATAAGTTTAGGAATACTTTCCTACGTTTTTCGTAGGTCTAGGGGGTCGAAAAATTCGATCTCTGCTAAGTCTTTTTGCGAAAACTAAAGCAAAGGACCTGCGGTAAGAAGTACCCCCTAATCTGGCAAGAGCCAGTTCTTAGGAATGACATCTCTGTCATTGCAACAGTTATTAATTTTTCTTAGCCTCGTCAAGGATTTTCTAGAGAACTAAAATGATCCATTAAAAACTCATGATATATCAATAATCTTTCTTGCGTTAAGCCCACTTCTCAGAGAACCTTTTTAATCATGGGAAAGCCATCTCTTCTATTAGCACTGATCTTAGAACTTTGTATTTCTCAGGTAAGCCACGGGAAAAGAAAACCTGAAAAATATTGGAAACCCTCTCGAATCATTACCTCCACAGCTCCCATAAATTCTCCTATCTCTACTTCTGAATCTCTTGCTCTTCAACGTGTGATTAAATCGGAAAATCAAAGAATTGAAAAAGATCCCTATCTTCTTCAAGCTGTTTTTCATTCTTCAAATCTGATTTCTCGATCGGCTCTTCTAGCCTTAGGCCGAGTCGGAGATCCTTACAGTGTTGAAACTCTTTCTCGAGTACTTAATGGAAAGAATATTAACCAAAAACAATTAGCCGCGTTTAGTCTGGGACAAATTGGCGATGATCTTTCTATTAGACTTTTAAGCCAGCATGTAGCCATGGAAAGAAAAGCAGATGTTCGCGGAGCTTTTTATCGAGCCATGGGTTATAGCAGACAAATCTCTGCTCTATCGATGTTAGCTAGAGCTTTAGAGACAGAATCAGATTCTGTTATTCTCAAAAATATTGCTGAAGGGTTTGGGATTTTAATTAGCGGAAATTCATCAACCTGGATTATCTCAGAAGAAACTCTAAAACGCTTGGTGGTTTTAAGCCAATCCCAAAGCGCTGTGGGAGTTTCAGCAGCTTTTGCTCTTTCCCAATATAAAGGTGACCCTCAAAAATTACCAACCCCACAAATTCTAACCGCAATTCCTAAAACTCCCTACCCCTTCGCTCAGGCTTTATTAATTCGAGCTCTTGCTCGAGTTGAAGATCCCCAAGTTACCATTTTCTTACTCTCTAAACTTTCAAATACCAATCCCCTGCCAGTTAGAGTGGAAGCGGCTAAGTCTTTGAAAGATAGAAAACTCAATGATTTAGCACTAACCGTATTTCAAAAAGTTCTTAACAGCGAACAAAACCAGGTCATTATTGCGGCTTTAGAAACTATTGAAGAGAATCCAGAATACTTCCCATCAATGACAGAACTCGTTGTAAACCTTTTTAAGAATTCCGATTCCAATTGGGTGAAAAGTTTAGCGCTAAAAACTATTTGTCGAATCAATCCCGAAGTGGGAAGAAAACTAGCTCTTGAGACCTTAAAGAACTCAACCCCGCAGCTAGTTTCCACTGCCCTAGCCTCTCTAGTTTTATTAAACAAGACGGACGACTGGAATTCATTACTCCCCTTCTTTAAACAGGGAGCCCCTCAAATGGTATCCCAGTCCATAGAGGCCTTAGCCCATTTAAAACCGGAGCAGATCACAGACGATTTTAAGTCTACAATTAAGGAATTAGTAAATAAAAAAGATCCCGGCCTATTGGCTCTGATGGCTCAATTAGCGAGCCAAAAAAACTGGAAAGATTTCGCTCAGCCCCTAGCAGATGCTTATGGATCTTTAAAAACTGAAGATACAACTGAAACTAAGGTAGCTCTCATTGAAAGCCTTGCCACCCTCGGTTCGAATTCCCAAATTCCAGTCGTCAACCTGGCTTTAAAAGATAATTCTCGACAAGTTATCCTTGCGGCCGCCAATACCTTTAAAGCCATCAGCGGAAAAGAGCCCCAAATACAGATTCCACTAAATACCAAAGTCACCGATTTAATTCCTGACTACAGTCTCTGGAAACCTAGCACATCGAAACGCGTGCTTTTAAAAACCAATCGGGGGGAGATCGAAATTAAATTTTTTGAGGATACTCCGATTACCGCTTATCGATTTATCGAGCTCATTAAAACCCATTTTTACGATGGCAAGTTATTTCATCGAGTCGTCCCTAACTTTGTGACTCAAGGAGGCGATCCCAGAGGTGATGGCTTCGGAGGGGCGGGATCTTTAATTAGAGACGAAGTAGGCCCTAGAAATCACGAAAGAGGTACGATAGGCATAGCGACCTCGGGAAAAGATACTGGAGGGTGTCAGTTTTTTTTCAATCTAGCACCTAATTACCATCTTAATGGTCGATACACCGTATTTGCTGAAGTCATTTCTGGACTTGATGTGATGGACAAATTAGAGGTTGGGGATAGAATTATTTCTACTCTATTGCGATGAATTCAAAAGCTCTTATAAAACAGATCTCTATTTTGGTGGGGATCACAACTCTCTTTGTCACCCCTTATCTGTTTCTCAAAGGCACAAATATAGTCACTCACACCTATGCCTTTGGTAGTCGCCAATTCTGGGCAGGACTTTCACCTTATGTAGATCCCCAAGGTGCAGGAGACTGGTTTAAATATTCCCCACTCTTCGCCTGGTTCTATACTCCGTTCGAAGGCATGAATCGTCCCCTTCAGGCCGGCCTTTGGGGTATTTTTAATATCCTCTGTTTTTGGACTGGAATCTCTCTCTGGTTTCCTTGGAAAAAAATGGAATCGAAGTGGCTTTGGCTTGGATTCTTGCTCTGTTCTATGGAGGCTGATGGCTCATTTAGATACCAACAAATGAATGCCTCCCTAGTAGGTCTTTTACTTTTAGGAATTTATCTCTACAAAGAAGGAAAATATTTTTCATCAGGCGTAGTTCTTGCCATTATTACTAATATTAAAATTTTACCTGGCCTTTTTTTAGTGGGACTTCTTTTTCCAATTCGAAAAAAATATCTACTCGGAATATTGATAGGACTAGCTCTCTGTTTGCTCGTTCCCATTTCTGTTTGGGGAGTAAATAAAACTCTGCTTTACCACTGGGATTGGTACTTGCTACTTAAACGCGATACCCAAACTGAGGGGCTACTTGATATTGCGACCGTCTTAAAGAGATTGGGATTTTTGAATACTAAAATTTGGATTCTTTACCCCATTGCCTTGTTTTCACTTGGCCTTTTTTTACTATCGCGTCTTAAAAATCATCTGTTTAATTGGGATCTTTGGATCTCTTTAGGTCTTTTCACTTTACTCTTAGTCAACCCGAGAACTGAGTCCCCTACCTTTGTTATCGGGGGACCTGCCTATATTTTCATGTTTCGATATATCTTAAGACTCTCGCACCTATCTAAATACTTCGCCTTAACTATTTGGAGTTTGGGTGTGTTTTTTATAACCCTTTGTATGAATGACATCTGGCCCAAATTCATTTGGGATGCGGCCCCTTGGTATCAAACCAATAAAACTCTCGGTGTCTTTATTTTATGGAGCCTATCCATCGGCCTTTCGTTAAAACCCAATCTAAAGACACCTTAAATAAAATCGCCCTTTTTGATTTTCTCTATAATGATCTTTTCAGGCATCAAGGGATCTCTAGGATCCACAGTAAAATAAGATTGTTGCTCACAACGTCGCTTGTTTTTTAGAAGCCACTCTAGAATTCTGGCCAATCCTTTATTCTTTTTGTCTTTAAAGAAAGGATCATTCTTTAAAACATCTGAAGCTTTTTTTAATGCCCGAGCCTCTTGAATATCATTTTCTTTAACCGGATAATCGGCCAAGTCGTACTTCTTGATATCCTCTGGAAGCACACCCAGAAAACGCACATCAGGGGCCGAAAAATCAGAATTTCTAATTAAACTGGCCGCAGAACCCGCCTTAAGCGTTCTAAAAATATTTTGCAAAGTATAGGCGTCGAGATCTCCGAAGAAATAAATGGGTATTTTTAACTGATCTTGAATTAGCCTACACCAGCCTCTTACAGCATTACTAGGAACCCCTTGAGCCCCCATGAGAATCGCATTATTACGTTTACAGAATCCATTGGTCACAAAAGTATTAGCGGTACCTTCTGACTCTACTACCAAACAAAAATCGATCTTCTTTTTAGCCTTCAAGGTCAAACTCTGAGGACGATTTTTGGGTTGAAATGGAGAGGTTCCTAAAGAGCTTAGATCCACAACAGCTTTTGTACCGTCAGGTAATGCCTCAGTGACTACCAACTGATTGGAATAGGTTTGTCCTCCGCGATCATTTGCATAACAATTAAGATCTTCTCGGTAGCATTCCATCATTTCACAGATAAAATCGATAATAGAATCACTTTCAGATTGATCTGTGAAATCAAGAGGGCCTAATTCAGGGTTGTGTTTTACTTCACCTTTTGAAATATAATAAATCTCACGCTTGGTATTGACTGCACCCGTTTCAATATTTCTCAGAAGAATCTCTAAAATAAAAATCGCACGAGACATCTTTTGAACGGAAGCTACGTTCAGTTCTGAGCGAACCCTCTTATCCCCGGGGGTGAGATAACCCACTTTAGGATTGTATCGGGAGTTATCTAAGGAACACTTAATCGCCTCTAAAACCGGACGTCGAGCACTCTCAAGATCGGTTAACATTCTATTGCAAAGATCTTTGGAAAGCTTAGGGATTGTATCTTCTCTCATGCTTCTTTCTCTTTCGCTTTTTCTTTTGACTTAGTGGGAGCTTTTTTCTTAGCCTTTGTGGCAGCTTTTTCTGCTTTGGCTTTTACTATCACCTCATTGGATTGTTCAGAGAATTCAGGATGAGGAGGCTTTAAATCCTCTTCGCTCTCCTCGGTTTCAGCCTTTTTTTTCTCTACAATCTGAATCTTTCCTTTCGCATGAGCCTCTTTGTGATGTTTCAAAGCCTCATCCAACTCTTTCTTTGCGGTATTTACATCTCTGCCTAGTAATTTCACAAGACCTTCAGTCGCAGCTTTTTTACGTTTTTCAGGGGCCTTTGTAATTCGACAGAGACAATCAACTAAAATCGGACAGAACTGCTCAATGTGCCTTAGTTTCTCTTCAAGATCTGCCTCTCTATGTTCTTTTTTGATATGTCTTGAAAGTCGCTGTCCAGCCTGAATCAAGGATCTTCGAATCTCCTCCACCAGTTCATCACTCGCATCTACGGTTTCTTTAGAGGCGTTTTTAAACTTAATAAACGGAGAAACAAGACTGATAGCAAACACATAGGGGCCTACAGGGAGACTGTTTTTAGGCTGAGTAATTCCATAAGATCTCCAGTTCACAGTTTCAATAGCCTTAACCATTGCGCAGGCCGATTTGTCGAATTGAAGAGGGACTCGATTCGCAAAACGTAATACTTGCACAGGGGGGCTATCATCCCCCTCAACTTTTTGTACGGATTTAAGACGAGCCACTGCGATTTCAATAGCCACCGGTTTAAAGTCACAAATGGTAGGCTTTCGGGTAACCACAGCAAAAAAATCCACCTCCCCAAGTCGCCGTATGCTTTTAGAGAAAGTTTCCTCTCCAATGATCATCACAGAACGAGTACTGGGAGCCATAAGTTCCGTTTTATGAATGGCACTAAAAACATCTTTAAATTGAGAATCGGTCGTTTTATCGACCAATTGATTCAAAATCTTTTTATTAAGTCCATGCTTAACAAATTCTTGAAAAGTGTTTTCAGTAATCCTAGAAAACCCTTTTTTCAAAAAGTTTGAGACCGTTGTTCTTCCAAAGAGATGAGAATGGGCAATAAACTCACCTAACTTCATCGTATGGGGATGAGGTTCAACCGCAGCTGGAATATCAGGACATTTATCAGAAACTCTATCGACTTTAACTACCGCTTGATCAAGAAGTTTATATCGTAAATTTAAGTGCGGATTTACAAGAGCTGTTCCATTCAAATAGGTAATCAGTCCACCTTCACCCTGTAATTGAATCCGACCATCCAACACGAATTCAACACTCACACCATGAGGACGATCCCAAGAGATCGTCTTTTTATCTTTTAAATTTCCTTTATTATTTTTAACGTCAACTTCAACTAAACAAGAAACCGCTTGGCGCATACTCTTGGTTTTAGTGATGATTCGTGCACCTTTGGCACTGGTCAATTGGGCCCATGTAGTAGCCGCAGAGATTCCTATACCCTGCTGCCCCCGAGAGCATCGTCCTCGGCCAAATTTAGAAGAGGCTAAATATTCACCGAAAACCTTGGGAACATCTTCGATATTAAGACCCGGTCCGTTATCTTCCACTTTAATACGAATAAGATCCGTATTTTTAATCGTTCCCGCTCCTACTTTTTCAATCTCAATATAGAGTTCAGGAACAATGCCTTCATCTTCACAAGCATCCAAAGAGTTATCAATGGCCTCTTTGAGAGTCGTGAGAACAGCTTTGGTAGGAGATGAAAATCCCACCTGCTGAAGATTCTTAGAAAAATACTCCGCCGTACTACTTGATGTAATTTTTTGTTTGGCCACGATAGATCAGATTCTAAGTGACGAATGGCCTTTTTGCAAACTCCTGGCGGCCTTTAACTGTGTCGATTCTGAATCGAAGTATAGACTCGCTCTTCAGGCCCTGTGTAAATCTGTCGAGGACGACCGATTTTAGCATTGGGAGCCTCCAACATCTCTTTCCATTGAGCAATCCAACCCGGGGTCCGTCCAATAGCAAACATCACTGTGAACATATTGGTAGGAATACCAAGAGCCCGATAAATAATCCCACTATAGAAATCGACGTTAGGATAGAGCTTACGCGAAACAAAGTAATCATCACTGAGAGCTGTCTCCTCTAGCCGCTTTGCAATATCCAACAAGGGATCGTGAATATTTAATTTTTTCAAAATACTATCGCAGCTACGCTTAATGATTTTAGCTCTAGGATCAAAGTTTTTATAAACTCGATGGCCAAAACCCATGAGTCTAGCCCCTGACTCTTTATCTTTAACCTTATTAACAAAGCTTTTAACGTCCATGCCCGAATTTTTGATTTCTTGCAGCATTTCCACAACCTCTTGGTTTGCTCCACCATGCAGAGGGCCCCAAAGAGCTGAAATGCCAGCTGAGACTGAAGCATAGAGATTGGCTCGACTGCTTCCCACAAGTCTTACAGTTGAAGTACTGCAATTTTGTTCGTGGTCCGCGTGAAGGATCAACAAGAGATCAAGAGCTTTTGCAACCTCAGGATCCAGTTGATACTCCTCTGCGGGAACCGCAAACATCATCTTTAAGAAATTTGAGCAGTAATCCAAGGTATTAGTTGGGTAGATAAAGGGTTGCCCGATCGATTTTTTATAAGAAAAGGCTGCTATGGTGGGTAACTTAGCTAACAACCGCCAAATGGATAACTCCATATCAAGAGATTTCGTAAAATCGGAAGAGTCTTGATAGAAGGTTGATAGTGTACTTACTGCAGAGGAGAGTGTCGCCATTGGATGGGCATCTCTTGGGAAACCATCATAGAATCGCTTCATATCTTCATGAAGCATGGTGTGGCGAGTAAGACTTGTACGAAATCTCTCCAACTCTGTTTGGGTAGGAAGACGCCCATAGATTAATAGGTAACAGACCTCAACAAAGTTCGATTTTTCAGCTAACTGCTCAATAGGGTATCCGCGATATCTCAAGATCCCTTTTTCACCATCTAAAAAGGTAATCTTACTTTGGCAGGCTCCGGTGTTCATGTAGCCAGAATCCAAAGTAACGAGTCCAGTCTGAGCTCGAAGATTGGTAATATCGATAGCTCGCTCTTTTTCAGAACCTTCAACGATATTAAGCTCGTACTCTTTTCCGTCCAATTTTAAAATTGCTTTTGTGTCGTTTGCCACGGTGTCACCTCTATAACTTAACCTGTTTAGCTAAAGTTTTGGCCCTCTTAGTCGCTTGGACCACAGCTTTAATTAAAGTTACTCTTAACTTTCCCTCTTCTAACTCCAACAAACCATCAATGGTACAACCCGCGGGGGTTGTAACTTCATCTTTTAAAGCTGCAGGATGGCGCCCAGTGTCTAATAACATACGAGCAGCTCCTAAAACAGTTTGCCCCGCAAGTTGTGTCGCTAATTCTCGCGGTAAACCTACCTTAATTCCCGCATCGGTCAATGATTCCAAAACAACATAAAGATAGGCCGGGCCACAACCACTCAAGCCAGTAACAGCATCCATATGTTTCTCGTCAACCCGAGCCACTTTTCCAAGCGGTTGAAAGAGGGTCTGAGCCCTTTCCCAATCCTTTTCTAAGGCTTTCGACCCATTGCACCACGCTATCATTCCCGCTCCCACAAAGGCAGGTGTATTGGGCATAGCCCGAATCACGGCTACTCCTTTGGGCAACTTGCTCTCAATTAAAGAGGTCGAGATGCTTGCGACAATTGAAACAATGGTTTGCCCCTTAGAAATCTTTTTTCCCACCTCATCCAAAACTTCAGAAATGTTCTGGGGTTTGACCGCAATTACAATGATGTCGCTTTTCTCAATAAGTTCAGAATTGGTTTTACAGGCCTTAATCTCCAACTCCTGTTCAATCTGGGCCGCAGTCTCCAAATGCTTAGTAGTAAATAAAAGATCTGACTTTTTAAGGGTTTGGGTCTCAAGCAAGCCTTTAACCATGCACCGGCCCATTCGGCCCAAACCGATGATTCCCACCGTCCCAATTTTATTCGCCATAGCGACTTCTCATTTAAAGATATTTTGGTACCACTTCTCGGAACTCTTTTCGGAAGATTCTGGTGAAGTTGAAAGCTCTTTTCCTACTTCTTTGTAAATATCTTCTAGTTTCCATTGGGTGAGCTGCGCCAAAGTCTCAGCCTCTTTAGTTAAACGGCCCTTCAGCTCTTTTTGATATTTTTTAGCCGCTTCACATTTAGATTCCTTAATCCAGGGATGAAGAAGAATATAGCGCCCCTGAAAGTTGTCCGTATCTCCGGTCTCTTGGAAAAAAAGGTCCTCAGGAAAATGTTCAGCATCATATTTTACATGAAGCCTAGTAATATAAGCTTCAGGTTGAGTTTGAAGAGGAGGAAAAATACCCGGCCGAACTTTTGGAGATTTTAAATTAAAGGCCGATTCTGTAGCCCAAAAGACCCCTAATTTTCTAAGCTCTTCTTGTGTCAGAGGATCGGCTGCACAAGGATCGCACCAACCCATATTCCATGCATACTCCAAGAAGACCACTTTTTTATTCTCTTTGTTGTGAGCTACTTCAAACATGGCCCGATAAAAATCGGCAAATTTATTTTTCACGTAATGAGGAATATTCATTCCAGTTGGAAGCTTCACAGTTCGATAGTTTGTCGTCTCAACTCTTCCTTTTTTGGTGATAGCATAGATCAACATGTCCTGAGGTCCGTCGGAATTCACCATACCAAGGCGGATAGGCAACATAAACTTAGGCGATTCATAAGCGAACTGAATAGGTCTTAAATATTGAAATCCTGTTTTGCTTTGTTCATCTAAATTCACTTTAGCGACGAAGAATTTAAGATTCTGTTTGATGTAGGGCTCAATAGCCTTCGAAGCCCCTTTGGGAAGTTTATACCCCTTTTCGGTCAGCCACTTTTCTAGTCCAGAGGACTCTTTTGCCCCCAAAATTAAAATATCGTACTCACCTACTGTGTATTGAGCCTCGATAGTCACTCCCAAGCTTTTAGCGGAAGACTGGTCAGTGCTAGACAGAGCCATCGTGCCTTTACTCATTCCTCTTGCAGAGTAAACGGGCATCTCACAGGGATCAGGATCAAAGTATTCCACCAATCGAGGAGCTGAAAAGGCATCAACTCTTTCAATGATCGATCTATCCCCAACATTAATCTGCTCCCGAGCTAAAACTTCAGGAACCGGGATAACTAAGGCAAAATCTTTCATCTCGCCTCGATAATCACTGAACATTGTAAGCGCAGTTTTGTTTTCATTTCTTACAAGGACCACTTGAGAGGCCTTGTTATAAAGAGAGCTGTCAGCTTTCGCGACGTAGAAGCCGCAAAAACCCCAACCCTGGGAGGCGATTAATGAAAGAGAGAAAAAAAATAAAAGTTTCATGATTATTTGAACTCCTCTGGATTGTCTGCGTTACTGACCATTCAAACCTTTGGGACGGAAATAATTTATCAATGAATGGAGTCAAGGGCGATAAGAAAAACAGTGCCAAAATTAAAGCATTTGGATTGTAGAGACGGTACTTAATAAAATAGGCAAGCGCAGCCACTAGAAATGAAAATAAAATTCGTCCTAAACGATGATCTGGAGTTGATTTTGGATCTGAAATCATAAAAAAAGCAAATAACAAGAGAGAGCCGCTTTTTAACTGGTGAAAAAAGACACTGTAGGGCTGTCCTAAATAAGCAACCCGAATAAAAATCATTAAAAAATACCAACTCAAAAAAGAGTAACTGATATCGTTTCGTAGGGCTCGATGAGTTACTAAAATTCCTAACAATCCTATCCACGCTGCAATGACAAATTCCTCTCCCCATTGAGCCGGGGAGATCCAAACTTCAGGAGAGATCAAAAGTAGCAAAGCCAAAGCAAAGTTAGTTGGATTAAAAAAATGTTTTCCCTGATAACGAATGAGAAATTTACTTAAAATGGCTAGACCACTTGCCGCGCCCAATAGCAGGTAGGATTGACTTCGAACCAACATAAGAAGCCCCAAACTTGAAATTAAAGAACTTCGAAGAGTTGTCCAGGAAAGGCGAAGTTTAAGTATCCCCAAAGACTGAGTTAAGAGCCCCACACCCACCACAATCCCAAATTCTAACCACCCGACCCTAAAGTCTCTAAGAAGGATCCCCAAAAGGAGAAAAAACGATAGGAAAGCAATTTGATAAAACCTTGGATCCATTGGGTAAATTTGCCCTAAACGGGCTATTTAGTAAATTTTTTAATGTTCCCAAGAATTTTTGAATCTTTTGTGGTAAACCATTCCCTCTTTGAGATCGACATCTTCATGGGTGCTTAGCTCAGTTGGTTAGAGCGCCTCGCTTACACCGAGGAGGTCGCAGGTTCGACCCCTGCAGCACCCACCATTTCTGGGTTCTTAACCTTTCGTAGTGGGTAAGTAGATCATCGTTCAGTGAAAACAGGCATTTAGTAATCTGAGTCCAAAGTTATTTTGATTTCTATACCCGTAACCCATCTTTTTTAAAAGCTTTGCTTTACTATTGAAGCCCTCC
>SXPJ01000029.1 GCA_005776395.1 Bdellovibrionales bacterium
ACCAAAATTTGCTAAATCAGGTGAAATCCAGAACGGATTTACGAGTGGTGTTCGGGTCATTTCCTTTCGCAGATACTCCGGCTCTGAGTGCAAATAGAGCATCGTAGTACGAACGTTGGAGTGACCTGCAATTGCCCTCACAGCATCCAAACTTACGCCCTGACGATGTCTAAGCGTAAGAGAAGTATGCCTAAGGATATGAACGGCCCCACTAGTTATTCCCAGGGTTGCCTTGAGCAACTTCTTTCCCTCTTTAGTTAATCGGTCGGGTCTTATTTGTTTCCCTCGATCGTCCAAAAAGACTAAGTCATCTGCTTTTAGCTTCCCAGACAATGATGCCTGTTCTAGCAGCCCTTTCAGCATCATCTCCGTGGTTTCCGTTAGGGGTAATGTATTGGCTTCATAGTCCTTGTTATCAAATCCTTCACTGGATTCGAGGTGGACATACTTGTTACGAAAATCCACTGCGCCCCATCGGATAAAGCACGCCTGACTTCTCCTCAGACCACAAACCAGAATGAACCAGAGAATATCTCTGACCCAAGGTTTAGCTGCTCCGAGAAGAATCCGAAGTTCCCCTTCAGTTAAAGCACGCTGTGCTTTTTGCCTGGTAGAAGGTAATCGCTTCAAGTTCTCCGCTGGATTATTTCTAACCAAGTGCCATAGAGAACACTGGTTAAAAAAATGACAGAGAGTATTGAATCTACGGTTAACACTTTGACCCAGGCGCTTTCTACGAAGATGCGCTTGATAATCTTGAATATCGGCAAGAGAGAGATCATCAATAAGAGTGTTGTGAAAAAAATCGCAAAACTCTCGAAAAACAATTCTTTCGAAATATTGTGTCGCCTTTCCTTTGGTTACCGTCACGGTTTGCAAATAACGTTCAACCGCTTCAGCAACAGAGATAGGCTTTATTTCACCTTCCTCGGGACCGATTCCCAATCCGCGAAGAACTAATGTCTTCTTGAATTCCTCCGCCTCTCGACGTGTATTAAAGTAAAACCTCTTGCGAACTTTGCCTCGCTTGAAGTCTACTATCCATTTGTTTACTTGCTTGTCCTGTCGAATTGCAGCCATAGGGCTACTCCTTTCTTCGACCGACAAGATCCTCTGAGATTTTCAAAGACCAACCAGGTTGAGTTTCTATCCAGGCGTCAATTTGAACCGGATCAAACTTCAGTTTTCCACCAATTTTCCTGAACGGAATTTTATTTTGGAAAGTCTGACAGTAGACCCAAGATCTCGTGACCCCCAATTTCTCAACTAGGGTATCTAACGTCCAAAGTCTCTCAGCCTTAAATACTTTGTCAATCATGAGATGCCTCCTTTTTGGCGTTAATACACCGCATTAACTCTTGAATCGAGATACTCTTGCCTGTGGCTTTTGCCTCTTTGAGTCGGCGAACTATCCACTGAGCAAATTGAGTCTCATCATAGAATTCCGCGCCAATACCTTTTATTTCGTCTACTGAGAGCTCTGAACGATGATTTAGAATCAACCAACTAGTTAGGTCGTTTCGCCGCAACTTAATTCCCTGGTAGTGCTCAGACAGAGCAGCCAACCACTTATCCATGCGATCAATAGCATTTGAAGATAGTGCGACGCGATCAATTTTGGAAACTTTCTTTTTCTCTTTGGTTATTTCATTCATGTTTTTCACTCCTTTTTTTTAACGGCCCCAAACAGCTTGCTTCTCAATGTCACAGACAATGTGTGGTCCGATGTACCGAGAGCCTTCGATTTTCTCTCCAACGCGCGTGCAACTCGCCTCGGGTGCTCGTAGAGTTGGGTATTCTTCCTTCGTGCTTTTTTTCTTCAGAAAGGCGGTCATAAGAGCATCTTTCTCTTCCTTGTCTTTGTGTCCTAGATAGCCCATTCCCGCCCCGACAGCGGCACCAATGCCAAGTCCAATGAGAGCACTGCTTACTCCACTATTAGCGGCTAATCCGAATCCTGTACCGACTGCACCGCCGATACCGACACCAAAAAGAGTAGTTTTTCCTATGGAAGCACAGCCTGATAATAGGAGTGGAATCATTAGAAATACTATTTGGTATTTCTTTCTATTATTTTTCATATGGAATCTCCTTCTGTATTGGTTAGTTTGATTGATGATGTAGTGACGAGATGAAATTGTTTTGGAATTGATGGATTATTGGAAATGGCCGGCAGGGCCATGCTGTTGGAATTTTGGGAAGCCGGGCGTGCGGGCAAACCCCTTGAACTTGCTCGACGTTTTTGGGTGTCGAGAAGCACACTGACGTCGCAGCAAGAACCGGAGTGCGAGGGGTGTTTAGACTCTGTCGAACGAATCCCCAAAACAAACTGTAACGTCTTACCTTGTTCGTATCCCATTACAATGGGAGCTTCCCAATGAAGAATCAGGAAATCTTTTAGCAAGATAAAATTGTGTTTTAGATATTCCTGATCTTCTCGTTTAAAAATCTCGTGAAGCGATTTCGCAATTCCAAGGGAGTCCGTTACCCAGCACACTCGGTTAATAGAACTCTGCTTCTTATAAAATTGTCCAATTACTTCATAGCGATTTTTTGATTTAAAATTAAGCTCGACCTCAAGTGCAATAACGAGTTTAGAATCTTTGTAGGGCACTTGCCAGTAGCCATCAGGGCGATGGCGTTCCGTCCGAGGTACCCAAGAAGGGTAACTTTCTAAATTCAATCGCCTGAGTTGTTGCTCTGAGAAGATCTCGACCCCCGCAGGACGATTAACTAACCACTCGCCAAGCTGACAGGCCGTTACATAAAAATCGTGCTCTTTAAACTCTGAACGAAATCCTTCTTCGCGAAGAGAAGGAAGTGTTTTAAGTACAGTGTCAAATCCTTTTCTCGTTAACACCCAGGCAAACTTTGATCCATCTCCGTCTAAAGCGGTGAACTTGACATAGCCACGCTTTTTCAAAATTCCGAGGCGTTTATATCCAGCATCGGATGAAACATTAGGCCAGTATCTCTTTGCTAACGTCTGGTTAGTTAAGCTTTTCCAAATCCACAAAAATTTAAAAATCTCCATGTCTTTTGCATGGAAGTCACCTCTTTGTAATTGTGGTGTTTTCACGGATTAAATCTCCAGAGGGCCAACTGGTTTGCTGTTAGAGGATGTGTTGGATTGAATCTCAATGGGCTTAAGATTTTGTTTTAGGTATTTATCCTTTAGGAGCTCTTCAGCCTCATTCCACTCTAGTAGAGGCGTTTGAATTTCGATTATTTCAAGGCCCGCTTTCCAGATTGCTCTTCCAGGAACTGGCGGAAGATCTGTTGCCCGTCCATTTCCGAGAACTAAAATACTGGAGGTATCATTGACCATTTGGAAACACAAAACTCCTGTAAGATTGGCTTTGATTTGGGGATCAAGGGCACGGCTATCGGGTCGTTGAGTGGCTATGACTAAATGAAGTCCGATGCTTCTCCCTTGACGAGCTACCTGACTCAGAATTCTTCTGGCTTCGTGAACATCTCCAGTTTTCGCACGGTCATTTGCCAAAAACATTTCAGCCGCTTCATCGATAATGATGATGTGCCTACATAGACCCGCCTGAATATCTGTATTCTCAGGAGCGATTTCTATTCGTTTTTCCTTGGCCAACTTGAAATACTCCGAAATATCTTTGCACTTATTGGCTCGAAGAAGCTTCATTCGATAATCAATTGTCTTCGAGAGATCGGCTAGAACTGCGATAGCCTTCTCCATAGTTTGTGGAATCTCTATTCGGGGCAGATTTTCAAATAATTGGGAATCGAGTCCGGCCTTGAGATCTACGATCGTAAATCTACAAGAATCGTCATTTAAATAGAGAGAGGTAATGAAGTGCCTTAAGAAAGTAGATTTACCTCCTCCTGTCTGACCCGCGACAAGTAGATGTGGCACTGAATTTAGATTCGCCTTGAGTTGTTTTGCCCTGGTGGTTCCAATAATAAAATTAGATTTCGTAATATTCTTATAGTCAGCAACTTTGCAGAGTTCGGGCATCGGTTTAGCCGCATAGATAACGTCCACTGTCCCCTCAGTGCGATTCTCTCGTATCTCATCGATAAAAATATGTAACCCGCCCTCGAGACCATCCTTCGCTTTATGAAATGCACTGAGAGGCAGGACGGACCGAGATATACGAAGTTTTCTTGTTGATGAATCAAGTGGCTTATCAAAGATAAAGGTCGGTAGTTTCCCTAAATTATTTTGCAGGCCAACACTTTTGAAAATTTCAGATAGTATTTGGGTTAGACGTTCTCTTTTAAGAACTTGATGCCATGCCCATCCCCAAAAAGGAGCGGTCGTAAGTGCATAGTAATAAAGCCAATGGAACAAAGGTGATCTGGGATAAAGATGGGGAAGTTGAAATTTTGTTAAACAGAATAGATCGAAACGAAAAAACATAACCCCCTGAAGGAAGAGAGATGCACCAAGACACCTGTGCCAAGGTATGGTGTTCTTGGTGCCTCCCCTCCACAGTTCGATAACAGGCTTAAAAATGTTGCTAATTAGTTTCGAACATCTTTCCCACCAATCGATCTGTCCGAGTTCATTTACATACGTGCTATTCATTCCACTCCTGTTTACTCAGAAAAATCCATATAACCCGCAAGGTGATCCCTAAAATCCTGTAAAGTCACAGGTCCCAGAGACTCATGGCGGAAGCAGTAAAGAATAGCGTTACCAACTACCGAAAAATTCAGTTTAATTCCTGCAAACCTCATATCGTCATTGATTTCATTCCCAATAGCATCACGGGTTAGTGGTGAAATGCTGGCGATATTTTGCACAAGAATGGGGCCCATTTCGCTCATCCTTCTGGGCTGCAAAATGACACAACCTCTTCCGTCTCCAGTCAGTTCATTCGTCTCCAGTTTAGTTCCATAGTGAAAGGCGAGTCCCCGAAAATGGGAACTCAACCATTGATACTCAAATTGCTTCACAATTCGAATCCGATGACCTGATTCTGAAAAATATGAAATAGATTCATCCAATTCTGCAGGTGTTTTTCCCCTGGTATTGGGTGCTGATGGTGGATTCATTTCTGGCAATCCATTGATGGATCTCCTAGCCTCTGAGGCCGCGTCTCCTCCACATCCTGCTAGCATTGCCATTGTTAGAATTATGATTAGTTTAAACATGTGTTTTACCTTTCGTTTTAGTGTTGAGTTTCAGCGAAAATTGCACAGATCGAAGTCCCTTCGGGTACTTCGATAATTGGCACCCGACTCTTTAGATCCGACATCAGATTTTTCGATTCTTCTAAAGCGGTGGCTGTAGTTCCTGCGAGAAGTGCATTCTTCAGAGAGGGTCGAGTTACCACCATGCCGCCCTGACCCTGGGTATCTTGAAGAGCAGTAGAAAACCCTCCCAAGAAACCAAGTCCGAGTCCTCCGGCCAAATTAAGGGCTTTTGTTCCGACCTTTGAACCCTTTAGACCCACAATGCGATCAGAGAGATCACAGGCTTCCGCATTTAAGGCTCCAAACGTCCCATCGTTAAACACAACCTGATTGAAGCGAATAAACAGGCGCTCCTCGGACGAATTTCCCGTACCGACAAGGTATGCCCCTTCTGGAATAATGCGATCGCCATTTATTGTGAGAGCTTTTGTTACTTTAGCGCGAGTAAGACCATTGGAAGCCCCGCTCACTAGTTTTGCTTCAAGCATACTACCCGGAGGAATCGTCTCTAGATTTCTTGGACGTAAAAGTACCTCAGGGGCGGTAAATCTTACGATGGTTGTAGAACTCTCAAGTTTTTTCTTGTTTTGAAAATCAAGTCCATTCGATTCTGGAATACTCTGAGATGCTCCAGATATTGCAGCTTCAGGCGCGGAGATAGCGCTCTTTTCTGATGATAAAACTGTGGTGTCATCAAGGACTATCTGAGCCATCGTAAACAGAAAGACCCCTGCACCAGCCCAATACGCCATTTTCTTTGTATTGATCTGAAACTTTTTCCCTGTTCGATTGATTGGAAGGACCTGAACCCACCACGGAGAAAATTCGTCTTCAGATCCTAATAATGTAATATTGGGTCCTTCACTCATGGATCACCTTGGGTGTAACTTTTATTTTCTTTTCTGCTATGTCTCGAACTAGAACTATTTCATCCCCGCCTTCGCTAACGGCTACGAGATCGAAACCAAACCGCCTGCCCTCTAAGTACACAAAAAGATTTGAACGGGCGCCGCTACGAAGGGCCGTAATAGCTAGATCGGCTTCAATATATTCAACGGCAAAGAGCCCCTTATTTCCGATAATCACCTTGGTGGGACGAGTCGGAAAACTTAAGACCGTAGTATAGCTAGTGATTACTCGAACTGCTTCCGTCTTTTTATCATCTAGACGAATTGTTCTGGCATTCCGAGCTTCGCTAGACGAAGAAAAGAACAATACTAATAGCAAGAAAAGAGTCTTCATTTTGAATTCTCCTTTTCTACGACCTGTTTCACTCGTTTCAGAATCAATCCGTATGGATTGCTTGCGGTGCGGGTTACCGATAGAAGTTCTACAGTAAGAGGAAAAGATAGGGCTGAGCGCACTTTTCCTAGGGAAAAGATGCGATCGGTGTCTACCGTAAAGAGATCCTTTTCAATTTTGATATTCGTAACCAATACGCGCTGGATCATTCCTTTTTTTATCATGTCGTCTTGTTCTTTCATTCTAAAGGAGATCTCATCATCTGACAGATAGGACCGATAATCCGAAGTCTTGGAGTCAAACCGTAATGGAATGGCGACCCGGATAAAGTTCTCAATCTCCTTGTCGTTATGTTTCCCGTTTGACGAATTTAGAGTTCTAGAGAAGCACTCCCTTTCAATGATCAATGGTTCTCTGATCGCAAGACGGGCAAGGGCGATACTAAAGAACAGAGAACATAGAGTTAGTACCCCGACTACAATACGCAGGGTAATGTTCTGTGAGATTACATTTGCCCAGGCGACAGTAAACTTCATATTTTCCTCTCTTTCATAGAGCTTTCAGCTTTAGTTGAAGACTTGAATGTTCTTTGTTTTAGGGACGATGATGTCTTCATTTCTGGTTCCGTTTTTACAAACAGAGGTAGCTTTGGTGCAACATTGAATTTCGGAATATATTGGATCGCGTAGTTAGTTTTAGGCATCTGCCGCGTGGCTAATTCAGCCCCAGTTAATCCCGAATTTAAAATTCGCTTTCCCATATCGGCGGTTTTTGAAAACGCTTTAAGCGGAGTGATCGATCCCACACCCGGAATGGCTATGCTGCTAATATTTTGAGCCATTGACGATAGTCCGGCCCCGGCCAATGCATGTACGACCATTGGAGTGCATAAAAGTGAGCCGGCTGAGATGAGACAAAAACACACTGCTGACAAAAAACTCACCGAAGAACCACTGCCTTGAATTTCGCTAACACCTGTGCTCCAGATTAGTGTTGCGATCACACACCAAATAGGTTTCCACATGCTAAGCTCGATAAGCGATCTGAAGAGCGCAGAAGTAGCACCAGCCGTTTGTGGAAGAACAAATAATGCAATTAGAATTGGCGAAAATATGTACAAAATAACGGATGTGTAGAGATAAATTGCCTGGGCTACGTGAACAGAAAAGTAGAGCAAAAAGAAGGAAAGATATGACAATAAGACAATCATGCTTTGCCGAACCGAGGTCCATGACCACGAAAGCTGATCTACTTTTTGGCTCATTTTATCGAGTGCGACTTTAAAGCCCGCCAAATCTCCCAGTTTTTGCGAGAGTGCAGAGCTAATATCGTGAAGCGCATTGGCTATTTCCGGATACGTAAAAACAAGAATTGCAGCAATGAGTGCTCTGCCCACTAAAGGACCAAAAGATGGGGTGTTTCCTAAAGGGAGTTTAAAGTACTCCACTACTACTCCGATAACTAAGAATAGAGTCACAAGAAGGTAAAATATCGCCTGAAACCAATCATGAATCTTATGCGCTTCTTGTGAAATCCAATTAAGATCGTTCATTAAAACCTCGGGATTTCAAAAACTACTTTTTCGTTTTGCATAGCGGCTTTTAGCGATGCAGTTGAATCCAAAAAGTGTTTTGTTTGTTCTTTTTCCTTCTTGTTCTGGACCGCTAACTCTTGGGCATGTAATTTCAAGCCAGTCGCCTGAACCCTAAGGTTTTGATTTAGCACTTGAATCACGAGACCTAGGGATTGTGCAGTTAGTTTTGCTGCACCACCTGGTGAAGTTTCATGACTTGCACTCTTGATTTGTTCACCTAATTCATCCAATTGCTGTGTGTATTTATAATAGTTATTATTGAAAGCAACAGCTTCTGCTATTCCTTGATCAAGATCTCTCTGAACTCTTGCCTCAGGGGATTCAACGACACCTCCATAAATACTTTGTAGCTTATTGAACGAATCGGTCGTACTTTCCCAATCCTTATAAATTCCTGGATTGATATTTGGATCAATAGTGCGAATGAGATTAAGGGAATCATTAATCCCACGATTAATTTCATGGGTCAGATCCAATTGCCCATTTGTAGATTCAAGAATACTTTTAAGCTGAGCCAATTGTTGTATCGCTTGAACTAGAATTTGCGTTAGCACAACGACATCTCCGCCAAATAGATCGGCTTTTGCATTAGGGGCTCCGAATAGCATCGAGATAAGAATAATTAATGTGTAAAGTTGTCGTTTCATTGGTCCTCCTTTGATGTGACGATTCCTTTGGGAAACTCTGTTGAGAGTTGTTTCAAAAGGTCGAGTTGATCAATCGAGGAGTTACTTTTTATTCGTTCATCGATAAGGGCGAGATCTCTCGGATCTGTAGTGGCGATCCAGTATTCAAGAGGTGTTGGTTCAATTGCGACTACGCAATGCTTATCTTCTGCCATTAAGAAAGCTTGGGAGTAGACTCCACGTTCCTGATGAAGCGCTGCAATAAGGGCCATTTCGTTTTCGTTGAGTTGCAGAACCTCTCTGAGCCTCGCTTGGTCTGCTCCCTTTTGCATCAAGACCCATTTCAAAGAGGTGTTAGGAAGTACCGCGTTTGCGACCTTACTCTTTGCGAAGTCATCGATGTTTTGAGAAATTGCTATGGCGGATGCGTAGTACTTTCTAAATGTCCGAAAGACCTCCCCAATAAAGGAGGCACCGGCTTCGCTCTCTAGGAGCTTCCAGCATTCGTCAAAAACAAGAAACTTCATACTAGAGCGGTCCTTTTGGACTTCGCGCCACACGAAATCAGTAATAATGTAGAGGCAAACAGCCTGGAGATCTGGATATGTCTCTAGCCCCTTCAAATCGAAGGAAACGATCGGACGTTGTAGTTCAATTGTCGTCTTTCGATCCACCATTCGTCCAAAGGGTGTATTTCCACACCACGGTGCGAGAATTTTTCCAAAACGGCGAATGGCTTCGTCTTTATGCTCAAGAAGAATCGCTTTAAGAGAACTTAAGGATTTGAGTCCCGGTGCCTTATAAGTTTCTTGAATAGCTTCTTCTATTTCAGCTCTTTCCAATCTCCCAATTCGGTTTTCATCATCTTCCTTGGTCATCATCTCTATAAGTCCAACAAGGAACTTGATCTTCTGGGGAGTGGGATGGGTCTCTCCGGGTAAGAGATCAAAGGGATTAAGAGCTAGCTCGGCATTAAGATCGAACGGAATATATTGTCCAGAAAGATTTTCGCACAGTTTTTTATAGGAGCCTCCTATGTCAACGATAAATACTCTGGGGTTTTCCTTAAGCATCTGCAAGAGAAGAATATTTGTAAGAAAACTTTTACCGCTACCACTACCGCCAGTCACAATTTGATTGTAGTTGGATAAGTCTTTCGAAAATGGATCCAATGCCACAAGGCTTCCTTGCAATGATTTGAGCAAAATCCGTGGTATTTCATGTCCTTTCCAAGGGCCATAAACGGGAAGAAAATCGGAAGCATTGGATGTTTTAATTCGCTTTGAACGTTCAGTGCTTCTTGCATTTGGTAATGAAAAATCGGAAAACAGATCAAAAGAAGCTAATGTTTCCTCCATGGCTTCCGCGCCTCCCATTTCTCTAATGGTAAGAAGTGTTTGCGATACTTGATCAATTAGAGCTGCCTCGTTTTCTGCACGTAAGAGAACATTTAGGCTTAGATGAAATACTTTTTCTCCTTGAGCAACAAGTTGGCTAATGAGTTCTTCCAAATCTTGGAATTTCGCTTCGCTCTCTATATCTGAAACACCACTCTTTTTTCCGCGAGCCATCGAATAGGCAAGCCTTCGCTGTGATTGAAGACTCTCAAGCTCCTTCTGTTGGTCCGGAACTCTTACACTTAGAAATAATCGTGAATCGAATGGGAGCGAACATAAAAGCCTCGCCATTGTTGAGTAAGTTTGATCGGGAAGCAGCTTGAGAGAAAGAACTCGGTAGTGCATGTTTCCCAGAGAAAATCCCCTGTCATAAATGGAGGCATCGGTAAAAACGAGAGAAGAGCGGATATCATCGGGATCGTAGTTGTTTAATGGAACAGCTCGAGTGGGGTTCCATTGGTCATAGATAGATTTCGCAATAGATCGTTCTGAGATTTGCGTCACACGAATACCCAATGATCCGAGGGAACGAATAATGTCTTCTCGTAGTTGGGCTGTTATATTGAGTTCACGTGACAGCTGCGTTTCTGCTATGTCCTGAAACTCACGTATCTTAGAAAATAGCTTGGGTTTTCTAAGAAGCGAAGTGAGTGGGGATCGTCGAACGAAGAGTTTAAGTGAATACTTGGGAATTGCTCCCTTTATTTCTAGCTTGCGCAAATACTCGATGCGACTCTGATGGAGTGATTCCCTAGTAGGATCTGAGGGTGTACAGAGTAATTTTTCGTTTACTGAGATAATAGTTTCATTACCGACGCCAATATCCTGTATGAATTGAAGATCAATACCGGACGGAAACCCATTCAGAACTGAGCAGATTCTTACTGCAAATGAATCTAGATGATCGTCATCCCAACAGGATACGTCGATGGGTGAAAGCTTGAATCCAAAACCAAACGAACCATCAGAAAAAATGGTGAACCCATTTTCAAAGCCCCAAACCTGGATGTAATCCGCAAGAGTTGAAGACATCATATGGCCAATCTCTTTCTTAAGTGTGGCGGAGGACTAATTATTGTGGGTTCGGAAAAAGCAGAAAGTACTCCGGGCTTAATTTGATAACGTAACCAATGAACGAGGTACTTATCTGGCTTTCCCCTTTTTCCGTAGCGAAGCGTAAGAGCTAGCACGATAGTAGGCGTCCAAACGAATAGAGGTTTTATCGAAGTATTGCCAAAAATCAGATTGAGTACCGAAAGGCACATGAAGATAACTAGGATATCCATGACCTCGTAGCCAAACATGATCAATTTCTTGTCTAGACATTTACTGACGGACACAGTTCTCATGTATAGCTCCCTATTGAACTAGACCTCGGATAAAAACGATGATACTGGGCGCACCGAACCCGATTACTGCACCAATGACTGCTAAAACTAGATGGCTTCTAGCGTTTGGGGAGCCAGCGGCCATGAAAATGCCAGCAAAGACAAGCCCCAAAATGGCAACCATTGGAAGAATAGTTCCAATTAATTTTCCTTGGATTGCAGAGAGGGTGCTTTCAACACTGCAGTACCCAATTGTCGGAAATGCCAGATACATGAAAGCGAAAAGCAAAAGATATAGAGGCAATTGCTGCATGAAATTATTTTCAGAAAAAGTGAATCTCATTAAAATCTCCTTGAAGTGGTGCCGGAGAAGGCTGGAGGATAGCCACCTCCGGCGTGAGAACAGCTGTTAAGCATCG
This sequence comes from Bdellovibrionales bacterium, assembly GCA_005776395.1. Classification (GTDB taxonomy): domain Bacteria; phylum Bdellovibrionota; class FAC87; order UBA2466; family UBA2466; genus UBA2466. The sequence continues at coordinate 11,782 of SXPJ01000029.1, forward strand.
CAAGAGCGAGCATTACGGCGAAGACAATCAGGAGATAAAGATTGGGATCGAGTATAAAAGCGAATAACTCTCGCTTTTTTCTATCGACAGCAATTTTGTTTAACTCCTGAATATCTTCCATCATGCACCTCAATAATTTACTTTCCGTTTCTCTCAACCACATTGGTTACTGAACCTGTTCTTCCCCAGATTCTCGTGGACCATTCTCCGTATTGGAGATTGGAGTAGGCTTTTGGGTGGGTTCAGTTTTAGCTCTTTTTTGGTTCGCGCGAACCTTGGGGGCTACTTTTGATGTTTGCTCTTGCTGTACATTTTGGCTCTTGGTCGCAGCTGATGTTGAAATTACCTTCTTTTCAACATGTGCGCCGTAGGCAAACAGTGTAACGAACATAAAAAGCCAACTAAATCTCACGAATTTTAATTGAATATTGTTATTTGGAATTTTCACTTTTACTCCTTCATTTTTTGTTTTAGGTTACCGGTCCCAACGCATTGGAATCACCCGATGCGTTGATTGCTGACTCTTAAAATCTTGTGCTCGTTGATGTGCTAAGCAGAGCGCATCTAAGCGATTCAGAAATCGTCTAAAAATAGATTTGATACATGTACTCATACGGCTACCAATTTCTGAGCACTCTTCGTTACGCTTTGAAATCCATAGTCCAACTTTCTGAGGTATTCGATTGTCCACTCGGGAATCTGTTCGAACCCTTCACTTTCATTGGCCGGGCTATAGTCACAGCAGACGCAGTAGGTATGCGTTCGGAGCATTTCATAGCTTTCCCATTCACATCTCGGACAAACGAAGAATCGCTTCATAAAAATCCCTTTCAGTTAAACCGAAAATATTTTCGGTCCTCTCACTACTTACAATTGCAAGAATGGGCCAACGGATGGACGAGACAAAAAGCAGCTTCGATGAATGACGTAAGCACTAGTAATTACATCGGTAACAGAAACAAAGTTGGCGTTATGGCAGGTCTCTCAAAAAATTAAAAATTTCGAATTTTTAATTTTTATATTAAAAATTTTAAACTATTAGCCGGGTTAGATTTCAAATTTATAAATTTTTTATTGCGAAAATTTATGCGGTGTATTATACGGGTGAACTCGGGGTCAACCCCCACTCACCTGGCATCAACATCAATCGAACAATTAGAGAGGAACCTGTGGACCTAGAAAAAACATACGATTCGCTTCCATTGGACAGGGGAAATGGACTCACCATTCTCATTGTTGACGATGAAGAGTTGGGGCGAGTGCGCGTAGGAAAAATCTGCGAAGACCTAGGTCCCGACTATAAAATTTTATTTGCAAACACACTTCCCGAAGCTTTCAATTCTCTTCTTCAGTCTCGTGTTCACGTAGTTTTATTAGATAAGACGGTGGGTCCTAACGAGGCAGATCTAGCGCAAAATGGGATCGAAGCCATTCCCGAGATGTTGAAGCTTCAACCCCATCTCCAGATCTTGATGATTACAGGAAGTAAGGATTTTCAAGACGCCGTGGCTGCAACACAAAACGGAGCCTTTGGTTATGTTACGAAGGATACCCCAGAGAAACTTTTGATCTCACACATTCAAAAAGCAGTGCAAATGGCTACTCTCATGATCGAGAATGAGCGTCTAGATCGGACCAAGCAAGATCCGGATGACATCGCTCTTGTGGGGAGTTCCTCAGCAATTGCGCGGCTCAAAGCAGAAATATCGGATGTTGTTCAAAGCGATCGGCCAATCTTGTTGCTGGGTGAAACCGGAACAGGAAAGACAACTATCGCAAAGTTAATTCATGATTCTAGAAAAAAATACCTTCGTCAAAAGAATCGGCCTTTAGTCCCTGTAAATATCGCGGCTTTACCAGCCAGTCTTATTGAAGGGGAATTATTTGGAAGTGAGAGGGGTTCATATACTGGATCAGTAGCATCAAAGCCTGGCCTTTTCGAATTAGCAGATTCAGGAACTCTATTTCTCGATGAAATAGGTGAGATTCCATTAGATATTCAGAAAAAGTTACTTACTGTCGTAGAAACAGGGGTTTTCCGGCGAGTTGGCGGAAGCAAGGAGCTAAAATCGAATTTTCGTCTCGTATGTGCCACTAATAGAGATCTTGAGGAAATGGTTCAAGTAGGAACGTTCCGAGAAGATTTGTATCTGAGACTCTCTACATTTCCCATTCGGGTGCCCTCTTTAAAAGAAAGAACAGAAGATGTTCCAGAAATCATTAAATCGATCCTTCCAAAATGTGCCAAAGAAAATCGAGTTCAAGTTTCTTTTGAGGAACTTCCGAAAGAGTTCATTGAGCATTTAAAAAGAGATCTTCCCAAAGGGAATATTCGAGGGCTCGAACAACAGATTTCCAGGCTCCTTATTCACTCACCAAAAGATAGGAATGGGCGCCCTCTACTAAGAAAGTGGAAGTCTACTGGAATCTTCCTTTCATCAGCCGAACGTCCTAGTCGATCTATTTCCTTAGATGAACTGCTGTCTTGCCCACTGGATCTGGTGTCCCCAAAGTTTCCCGGTTTAACTGCGTTCATAGAGAGCCTTGAGTCGAGAATTCTTCTTGATACCAAGGCCAAGTTGAAGTCGAACAAGAATGTCGCGCAAGCTCTAAAGATGTCGCAGCCCCTAGTTAGCATAAAGCTCAAACGTCTAGGTCATCTAAAGGAGAGGGGCATCCAATGAACAATTCCTCATTCGATAACGATCTAAAAAAAGTGCGCCATCCCTTAGTCTCTGCAATTGGAGGAGTGTCTGCCGCACTCGAATATTTACCAAGTGATCCGAAACTTTCAGAAAGACTATTGAAACTAGCATTAGAAAAACTATCAACGATATTAGATCAAACAGAAAAGATTGGGAAGAAAGGAGAGTAAATGAAAAACAATATACAGGAGATTCAAACTCTCGTTAGAGATCTAAAACAGACTACTGCCCAACAGCAGATTACAAATCTGCACAGAGCTAATGGCCTTTGGAGTATCTGCGCCTTTGGTATGGATTGGAGTCTCATCATCTTCGCCTGCTTTTTAGCCACAAAGGGTTGGGTTGCTCTAATTTGCTCTCTGGTAATTATCGGGTCGAGACAGCGAGCGCTATCGAATCTCGTTCATGATTCTTCTCACCGCAATTTATTTGTAACACCTAAGTTAAACGATGTTATCGGAAATTTTTTCGCTGCCTTTGCAATGTTCGATACAGTGGCAGCATATCGAAAAAGCCATTTGATGCATCATCGATTTCTCGGGGATACCTCGATTGATCCAGATGCAATTAGTCACGGTCGTTATGGATACGATGACCAAGATCCAGTGAAAGAAAAGGCATCTAAGACCTATGCCTCCCTCTTGCTTAATGAGCGTGCTTTTTTGGATTCAGTTTCAGGAAACCTGAGAGCTTTATCCCTGAAGGAAAGAATGTCCATGGCGATGTGGTGGGGCACGGTCACTGTGGGCTCAACCTTGTTCTTTGGTGGAGCGAATACCTTTCTCTTTATTCTTATGTGGGTGGTTTCCAGAGGGACTAGTTACCATGTCATCCGAATTTTTGCTGAGTTCTTGGATCACACTGGTTTGGATGCTCGATCCACTATCAAATTCACTAGAAATCTTCCCCATCAAAACGTCTGGGCATTTCTGCTTCATCCGCATCAGGACACTTATCATCTGGCCCACCATATTTTCATGGGAGTGCCGCACTATAAACTAAGAGAAATTGATGCTCTTCTTATGAAAACGAAGATCTATCGCGAAGCCCACCATTGCGATTCCTACTTCATTGGAAATCACTCAGCCGTATCATGCTGGATTGGAAATTGTAAGGGGAACTTGTTATGATCTCTATACTTCTTTCAGCTTTATTATTTGGACTCGTACATCCTGGTTCTAAGTTAATAATGGGCCATGGGCTCTCTTTACTTTCTTTTTGTCTTTTGTACGTGGGAATACGACTCCTGGCACAATTGCCATTGGTGATTGCTAAGAAGAGTTGGAAAATCCAATCGAAAAAGGAATTATTATATCTCTTAAGCCTTGGAGTAGTCGGTGCTGCTCTGCAAATGGCGGAGTTCTGGGGAATAAGCGATGGACTTCCTGTAGGTGTGGTGACTTTCTTAGTCTATACCCACCCGGTTTGGACTATTCTTCTAAGTAGGACTATCAACCGTGAAAACGTTGACGCCACTTCAATTGCGAAACTCGCAAGTGCATTAGTAGGGATTACCCTCATTACAGGATTTAGCTCGGGATATCCGGTTAGTTTATATATTGGACCACTGCTCGCAGGATTTTTTATTGCGCTATGGATCAGTCTTTCAAATAAAGCGTCCAAGAATGGCTGTTCTGCAGGAGCCATTTCCTTCTATTATGATGCATTTGCATTTCTTATATTGATAGGAGTGGCCTCAACCTCTAATCATGGAGCTTCTCTCGCGGAGACATTTAAGTTCTTAGGGAATCTCCAAAACTTTGCCCTTATCGCAGCCTATTCTATTTTTATCGGATTTCTTCCAAACTACCTCTTCTACTGGGGTTCCCAAAAATCGAGCACCCAGGCAGCAGGGTTTACGTTACTTTTGGAGCCAGTAATATCGACGGCTGTGTCGCACTTCGCTTGGAGGGAGACCATTGCTCCCGCATTCGCACTTGGTGCTCTTTTCATTATTGCGATGAACTTTCCAATCGATCTGGTGAAAAAGCTAGTTAAACCAAAGGAACATTCACGACAGGTAGGGATAGGTTTCTCCCTTTCAATTCTTTTAATTCTATTTTCTTCGCAGACCGCTTTGGGTTCAATATTCGTTGTCGAAGTCGTTCCGTCTGACTCCACAGACTACACTGTCACTAGCGAACTAGAACAGATTCGAATTGCATCTGATCTTGCCACCAAAGACTACCGAAAAATCGATCCTAAGTGCCACCCCAAAATTCAGAAAATCATCCGACGAGGATCGGAATCCGAGCTTTATAACACCATCGAGCAAATAGGAGGTCACGACGACGCAATCATAGTCGGCTTATCTAGAACCAATTTCGCTCGACTGGCTGCCAAGGCACTAGAGAAAAAGAAAGCCAAAGGAATTTCTATCGGTGCGGCCATAGCAACCCTAAATGAAATTAATCCTAATTTTGTCTCAATAGTATCTCCTTGGTCTCGACAGTGGAAATCAGTAGAGCAGCAATTGAGAAGCAACGGATGCACAGCTACAAATACGCTGGGTCTATTTGATTCTAAAAGCGTTTTGTCTCAGAAATTTGCTTCTAGTTTTGAACAAGCTAAATCAGGAACTCGTTTTGAGCTCGTTTCAACTTCTGATCGAGATTTTACAGACAAATTGAAATCGAAAAGCTGTGCCTTTCTTGCAATTAATTATTCTGACGCCCAGAAATACCTCACGAGAATTATCGAGGCGCATTGGAAAGGTACGATAGTTGGTACCGGAGACTGGAATTACTACTCAAAGGAAGTCGCTCAGACGTTTAAAGAAGCGAAGTATGAAGGTCTGGTATTGGCAATGCCGACTGGTTGGACTCCTAACGCCACAAAAGAATCCCAGGCTTTTAGTCTTCGTCTAAGTCGGGAACTTGGAGAATCTCCTAGTCCAATCAGCGCATATACATACGATGCAATGCTGATGGCTCTGGAATATTCCTGCCACTCGAAAGATCCGAATGTATTCGACGAGAGTAAGTTATCAAGTCTTCCGGTACTTAGAAATTATGAGGGGATTGCCGCGTCGGGAAACTATTTATCCAAGATGTTTGTTATCACAAAAAGGAGTTCCTCAAATGAAGGACAATAGATTTGGGCACCTTAAGCTTAGGGTTCTTCCAAAAGAGTATAACTATGTACTGTTTTCATCGGACGCAGCTTTTTGGAAAGCTACTGAACACCTGCGATCTCTTCCCAAAGATGAACTCTATTTCCTGTTTCGATGTGGGGATGAGTCCTCGATGGTTATTCCGAACAAATGTAAAGTTGAAGCAACCAAGGAGGAACCAGACTGGAAGGCTCTTCAGGTTGTTGGCGAAATGCCATTTGGGACCGTGCAAGGTTTAATTGCTTCGATCTCTGGAGTTCTACAACGTGGCAATGTTGGGATCTGCGCAGTATCAACTTATCTTACTGACGTATTTTTTGTAAAAACAAAGCATTTAGAACTGGCGACAACCGCACTAAAGAACGAGGGCTGGGAATTCGTATTATGAGAGATAGGTCTAAACAATTTGATCTCTCCGCACTTGTCTGGTCTTTGACGTCACAAGTGCGTCTCTACGGCGCAATGGTGTTCGTTGCTCTTAGTCTCTTGAATAGTGCCATGTACCTCAAGTCCTCCCACAACGCCGCGTGCGCCATGCTGCAGAATGAAATCGATTCCATCGTTGGACCTTTGGGAAGAGAGTTATTGGTCAGAGACCAACAGACGGCGAATGCCATTTTTTCCGACTTTAAGCATGGATTGCATCAGCTTCAGGCAACCGAGTCACTAACATTACAGTCTGGTCAGGGTACCGAGAGCTCATTAGGTTGCGAATCTCACCTATTTAATGCAAGTGTTAATTTTCCCGTGAAGTTCGGTGAAAAGATTTTAGGTCAGATAGTAGGAACGGTTTCCTATTTTTCCGCAATGCGACTATTAGCGATGATTGCTATTATTTTTGCGGTGAGCTCATTGGGAATTCGCATCCTTTCGGCGAAGTTTACTCGCAAGCTTCAGGATGAACTTGTGGGACCGATTAAGCAAATCTCTCTAGGAGAAAAGCTGTCGGAATCCAAGAATATTCCAGTGGAAGTTATCGAGATTGCCGAAGACATCCGAGTGATGGAAGGTGAAATCAAAGAGAAGGAGAGGCAGAACTTTGAGTTATTGCGAGCCAGAGAACTTGGAGAACAGGCTGAACAACTTTCACACGACATAATTTCTCCTTTGAATGCCCTCAATTCGGTAGTCTTAGAGCTTAAGAATATCGAAGAGAACCAAAAGAAAACATTGCGATTGGCGGTAAAGCGAATTCAGGAAATAACAAGAAACCTTCTCAAGCGTGATTGCTACCAAGAAAACCAAAAGACTCACGTTGTTTTAGATCGAGTCCTTACAGAGCTTATCTCTGAAAAGCGAGCCGAGTACCGAAGTAATAGCAAAATTCATTTTAGCATTGAAACAGATCCCACTTGTAAAGGTTGTATCGTTACTGCAAATCCTGCCGAACTGAAAAGAGTATTGTCGAATCTGATCAATAACTCCGTCGAGGCTTTGCCTGGAAGTGGAGTAGTGACTATTCGAGCCCATGCAAAAGATCAGAATGTTTTTGTGATGGTAGAGGACAACGGCAAAGGTATTCCTAGTTATCTAATTGAGGAGTTGACCCAGCGAGGGAAGAGCTATGACAAGCCAACGGGATCTGGGCTTGGCCTTTATTACGCAAAGAAGACTATTCAATCATGGAAGGGAACGTTAGATATTGAATCCGTAGTCGGCTTTGGTACCAAAGTTCACTTTTCCGTCCCTAAGGCATTCCATCTTGAGAAAACCCAGACCGTCGAAGCACCAACAGATTGCATTCTCATAGATAACGACGAACTCACTCGCTTAGTGTGGGAGTCGTCCGCTGAAAAAGAGGGGGTTGCACTTAAGTCGTATGCATCGTCTTCTGAGTTCTTCCAAGTCATCGATACTTTGAAGCGTGAACTACCGATCTATATAGATTCAGATCTTGGTGAACACAAACGTGGCGAACACATTGCTAAGGACATTGCAGAATTAGGATTTAAAAATATTAGCCTGACTACTGGTTTTCATTCCACTCATTTCCCTGAACTTCCGTGGATTACTAAAATTATTTCCAAAACTCCGCCTTGGCGAAATGAGGAGGTAAAAAATGCAGCATCTTGAAGACATAGCTAATTTGATCAGAACGTTACAATCGAGCGACATATTTCATGCCCTTGTCATTGAGAGTCCACCAGGATGGGCGAAGCCTTGGTTATTTGTCTGAGTGTTTTGTTTGTTCGTTTCCATTTTCTATCTCCTTTATTGTTTGTTAGGGATTTTTGTTTTTTTGAAACCCCTTTCACCAAAGGACTGAAGGGGTTGAAAAAAAATGGAGCGACCGTAGTGAATGTCTTGCCCCGTAGTCAGAGGGCAAGGGACATGCTGCCGCGAAGCAGAGGCGGGGCCAATTGCGACGTAGGGCCTTCCCAGAAGACTGAATGCCGGGATTAGCTATTAAAACAATAAAGGTGGATAAAAGGGACGAACAGAAAAGACTGTTCAGGCGGGTTTTATCGATGTGTAAACTATTAGTATCACGGACATTTAAGTTGTTTATAAGAGGGCTTGCTGTGAATAATGCTACGTGTTACACGGTATTAAATAATGTTATCGAATCTTATGAAGACATATAAAACAAGAACTGTGCGGTTTCCGAACGATGAAGTGCAGAGGATAGACAAATTTCTTATGCAGAATTCTTTTTTGGATTTTTCGACGCTTACTCGTCTTGCAATTTCAAGTTTCCTTGAAAATCCGTCACTCGTAATTAAGCCGTTATTGCCAGTTGAAAGAAAATCAAAAGATTCCAAAGTACAGCGGGATGGGAATCATGGATAATTTTGAATTACAAATTACAACGCCACAAAATGTAATTGCCTTTCCTGGCGTTACGCTTCCATTGAATCCGGTCGAATCCAAGTCGAACAAACGAAAGACTTATTCAGGTCCAATTTCTGGTCCGATGTATCAAGTAGTGAAATCTCTTAACAGTAAGTATCAAGATCATTTTGATTACTCGATATATGACACCTTATTTGAACGTTTCGGCAATGAGCAGCCGAGAGGAGGGATGGTATACAAATCATTTATTAAGTTACTAGAAGCTGAAGATTGCAAAAATTGTTTTCATCGATTTGAGATTGATACCTACGGACGAGGATGTGTATTTAATTGTGCGTACTGTTATGCAAAAAGTTATTTGTCAGTGCGGAAATATTGGAACGAGCCCATGCCGTTCCCAGTAGACATTTCAGCGTTGCGAAAAATATTTTACACTGTTTTTGAAACCGACAAAAACCACAAGTTTCGGAAAATAATGGCGAAAAGAACGCCGTTACGGATTGGTTCAATGTCTGACAGTTTCATGTGGATAGATAAGAAGTATAAAGTAACGCAAGAACTTTTGAAGGTATTACGCTTTTATCGGTACCCTTATATTATTTTTACTCGATCGGATCTCGTCGCAGAACCGGAGTATATGTCTCTATTGGATAGTAAACTGGCCAGCATTCAGATGTCCGTATCTAGTATCAACCAACCACTTACCCGGATCATTGAACCGGGAGCGCCTGACCCAATGAAAAGGTTAGGGGCCTTACAAACACTGGCGAAAGCAGCCTCTTTCGGAAAGGCGGACGCGAGTGTCTCGGTCGAAGATTTCGAAAGCAAGGCCAAAACGTTCGTACAATTCAGTTTGCCATTTTTCACAGAGGTGTTGAGGGACTATGATGAGAACTCGATCGGCCCGTCTTCGTCGAGTGAGTTCTGCTAGAATTATTGCTGCTTCAGTAGTTTTTCCGAGACCAACATCATCGGCGATGAGCAGTCGTGGAAAAGGCAAACAATCTACAATTCTTCTCCAAGGTTCAAATTGCCAATTTTTGCGTTCGATCGCGCAGTGAAGAGCGGTTGTTGGTTCTTTTGATAGCGTTGTATCTTGTAATGAGTGGTTTTTTCGCGCTTGCAAAAGGGGCTTATAGAGTTCCCCTTTTTCTCTTTGTTCTTCATCTGGCTTTGGAATCAATGCTTCTGAGCTTGTCAAAACGCTCAGAGTGTCCTTTTCGAGCATGGGCAACGCCCAAATACGCGATGGGGTTTCCGCGAATACTGCCCCTTGCTTTATGAGTTCGAGTTCCCAGAATCCCGCATCCTCTCTGATAAAACGCCAGGTTGCGCCTCTGCATTCAACTAGTTCGTTTGAACGGGGTTGTTTTGGAGAAATTTTTGCCTTCGTTTCTTGTTTCATTCGTGCGCCACGTCTAAAGGTTAAGTAAACCAACTTCTTATCGACATTGACGCTGTGCGCATTTCGGGGATTGTAAAGGCGGGTGCAACTCTATCTAATTATTGTTATTTACGTATCGCGGCGGAGAAAAATCACTCATGTAAACTTTCGAAATTGATTTCGAATTGTTCTTGTATGAATGACAAGGTGATTTGTTGGGCCACAAGAGACGCTGTTACAAGCGGGGTTGCAAAGAGTCCAGCCTTAGCTTTCCACTTTGCCTGGGAACGGTCGCATGTTGCGATCCATTTTATTCCGACTAAGTATTCTGACATCTCTTCGGAATCGAGATTATCAAACATTCGAGGAGCAGTGACTTCTTCTTTAGATATTGGTAAGCCATCGTGGTTTCGGAAGTCTATTATGCGTGAAGCTTCATGGGTAACTCTGCCGACTCCTACATAACCGTGATTTTTCAAATAAGCTACAACAAGGTCACCATGCTTTAAACGTTTGAGCTGATCGCGCCACTGGAAGCCTTGACCGGCGGATAGGAACCCCATTTTGCGACAATCCTCCCAATTTCTATGTTCTCCTTCGCCAATGTTTACGTAGAAAATATCATTATGAAAGTCGAATCCCGGTAGATCCTTATGAATAGTGTTGTGTGGTCGGAAATTGTTACTGAAATGTCCGCCACTAATGTTTGTGAGCGTTTTACCTAATTTCCAAATTAGAGTCTTTTCAACCAAAAGAGCTTCGCTCTCAGTTAGTCCCTTTGCTATTACTTTAATAATTGGCGCTAAATTTTCTTCCTGAATTTCTCTGATGAGTTTAGCTTTTTGAGAGTCGGTTGAGTCAGATAGGTGAGCATATTTTCGTGAGCCTTTCCCCTTTCCATAATAGAATTCCTGAAAATTTCTAGGATCGATGTAGACGTAGACGTAATAGGTGTTATCCAGGTCAGTGTCTGCCTTCTCATGAGCTTTCGCAATGTTGTTCATAATACGGTCCAAATATTTTGTTAAGCTCTTTTGCCTATTGCGGCAGTTTCATCTTGGGTTATTAATATTAGATGCTGTAATATTTTGACCATTGCTAGCCTGAAAGTGACAATAAAGGAGGGCCTTCGGCCGGCATCTGAAACGTTCAGCGGCTACGCCGCTTCACTAAAAGCCTGAAGATTGTCGCAAATTTTGAAGTAGATTTCCTCGCGGACATCACAAGTATTTAATTTGAGTGTTTTACGGCCATCGGAGTTTACGATTCGGCCAGCGACGTTTAGCCACTGGAGGCGGAGTGTTTTTAAAGAGTTAAACTGGATGACATTCGTCCGGCTA
>SXPJ01000030.1 GCA_005776395.1 Bdellovibrionales bacterium
GCCATCGAGAGTTCGAATCTCTCTCTCTCCGCCATTAACTCACGTTAAATCAGTGAACTTAGTTAAAAACCAATTAATCAAATAAACGTAAATTCTTGCCCGAGGTGCTTTGGCGCAACTGCTACTTACAATATCCAGATGCGCTTAAATGTACATTGTGTGGCTTCCCATTAAACGGTATTTTGGATAGTTGTTTTATCGTCGATTTACTGTCAAGCGCATTAGAGGAGCGTCAAATAATATTTTTAAAAAAGACTCGCAACCTCTCTTTGAAATAATGGTCAGACTCTACAGGAGCTACTTAAAACTTGTTGTTCAAGTTGGTCCGTTACCGACTTTTGAACGGTCATTAGATCGTATGTTGCTAAAGAAACTTCCTCAGGAAATTATCGAAAGTTCGGGCAAATTGATCTCAATCAGGCGAAGTTATAAAGATTAAAAACTGTTCCATATTACCGGATTTTATATTCTTGCCAATAATACTCGCTCTAAAAACTCTACTGTTGATGGCTAAAAAGCCTAGAAAGAAAGTCACAACAGTCCGCGAACATCCGCTGCATGTTCCTGTGAGCAAAAAAAATCCTAGGGGAACCACGATAAGAGATCACCACTTGCGTCGTCTAAAAGGTACTTATTTGGATACCGCTGAAATCGAGTCACTCTTTAAAAACTATAATCGAAAAGGCATTATTTATCCGACCAAAGGAAAGCTGAATAAATATAAGGATGCCGATAAGTATGATGAAGTCATTGCTGTATGGACGGACTACTTCAATAAGAAGTTCAATGCCGATCCTCCACTCGACCCCGATGTTGTAAAAGCGCTGATCGCGAGTGAGTCAGGATTTCGTGCTGATCCACGCGAAAACAAAAAAGCCTTCGGTATCACTCAAATCATCCCTGACACTTTGAAAATCGTGCAAGATTCCGCAGGAGAGGCCTTGGAATATAAGGGCCTGCTAAGAAGTAAAACAGGTTTAAAAAATAAGGCATTTGAAATTTATCGGGAGCACTATGATCTTCTCAAAAAGAAATGATCTTATTTGTGGCGTACTAACACTTTTAATTTCTGGCTGTGCGACATCTTCTTTCAAACTAATTAAACAAGATGAAAATGCCGCTGAACTCAAAGTTACGCCTGATCGGGTGGCAATGAAATGTGAATACCAACCTGACCATGACACCAAAAATGCGTACGGATTTTTAATGCATGTTTTAGATGATGAAAATACTGTTGTCACGGTGGCACAGGGGAATGTGCTTGATAAAGTGAGTTGTTTCCGACGCATTCAAAAAATCGGAAAGATCCTCAAGACTGGAAGAATCATTTATGTGGGTGGAATGGGGTATTTGACCAAGCCAAAACGAAAAGAAAATGAAACCTATGCGTTTCCCAACCTTGGCACGTTTCACGGCAATGGACATACCCTTCAATTTATGGTTATCGCCAACGAACAGGGCCTTTGCTATGATGCTTATTCCGGGGACGAGTCGCCATGTCCTCGCGAACCATTTTCACTCAAAAATCTGAAATAATCGACGCGCAGACTTCCTAGATGACATGTAGCCGTTTGGAGCGGCGCTAAGATGTTGATATGGGGAGGAAGCAATTACTTAGACTCCCCCACACCCTCTGGGCAAGAGGAAAACACAGGGGGACTATTCTACGCCATTGACGGGGGAATCGCCCCTTGGTGAGGTTGATTTCTGATAGCAAATACCCCATCCCAACCACAATGTGCAAGTACCCTTAAATGAGGTAGAGCCTTAACATTTAGGATCGGAATAGAGACTAATCATTCCTCGGCGTCGATTTTGTTCTGGATTTAGTTTCACCAACCATTGCTCCAAAATTCCCGGCTTAAACTCCGCTATTTTTTTATGGAAAGTTGGGAATTTTTTAAGTTCTCCATTATAGTCTTCTCGCACCGCTACAACAACACTGCACTCTAATCCCGTAAGCTTTTCTATCTCTTCTACTGATACAGTCTTTATCTGTGGTGGCTTTAAAATATAGGCAGTAGGATACAATACTATACTTTCATTTACTGTTAGAACTGTATTGATTTGAGATTTATCTCCCAAATACTTAACTAAATGAATCACATTACTTTGTGGTGTATTAAAAGATGTTAAAAGTAATAGAACTACATTAACAAATCCAAACCAGATTAGTCGCCAAGATTGCCTCTTATCATTAGCTAAATAAACAAATAAAGGTACTAGTAAAATTAAAAACAGAGGAATGATAGGAATCATAAATCGCTCTTCTTTGTGAGGGACTAAAGAATGAGTTAAAATAAAAAACCCCACATAAGCTATAACTGGCAAGAGAGGCTGATAATTTTTCTTCCAATCAAACCTCTGAAATCGAGAAAAAAATGTAGGCGGGATAGTAAGCCCCACCATTAAAATAAAAAAGGTGTAAAAAGGGGTCGTGCCATAACCTGAAGAATAATGGATGTTATAATGAATATAAGCTTTTAACGAACCATGAAAATTTCCACTTATGTAATACTCCAAAATACCACTCAAGCAAAAAAAGATAATCAAAGCCATGAATGTGATTACAAACCCTAAGAGATCTCTTTTTATTCCCAAACATATAAAGAGCGTTAAAATACAAACCCCTGTTTGAAATCGAATCATGGAAGACAGGGTTCCCCACATTATTGCCAATACAAGATTATAGCGTTTATTTTCCATCCAATATCGACAAGCATAAAAACAACTAAGAAATAAAAAAGGGGAAGAAAGAGTTTCAATCATAGGGCGAGTTAAAAATAATGGGTTTAAAAAATAGAACCCCATAAACATTAGAGTCCACTCTTTAATCTTAGAAATTTGAGAACCTTTAAAAAATTGTGTTCCAAAATAGGAGAAAATAAAAATATTAAAAGCTCCTATACTCCCCATGACTACCCTTAATTGATTCAATGGGCTTTTAATACCCAATCCCAAAATAAGCTTTGAAAAAAATGCTAATAAGAGAGTAGCCAAAGGATGTCTAATCCCAGAATTAGCAATAAGATTTGAATATTGAATGTTCTGAGCAGGAATAATTCGAGAAATAATACAAGAATAATCATCAAGCGCAATGATTCCAGAATTTAGAATGGCAACGATTCCAAAGAAAACAAAACTCACCCACCAGATAAGCTGAGCGGTTTTTGAAAAGAATAAAGGCTCGAAAAACCTATTTTGAATCACCATATTTCTTAACCCTTCATTGAGAAAAGGTTATAATACTTTTCTTTCAAAAACCAAAACAAAAATAATCCAATTACAAAAGTCTGGATTTGTGAACCTCTTGTGCTTTGACCATAATAATTCAACTACAAATTGAAGGTCAAAGTTTGTGTGATGGGATGGCATCCGTCAAAAGGAATATTAACATCGGCTTCTCTCACCTTTTCAGAGCCTTCATAAACAGTAACGTGAGCAGCAGCGTGACCCGCAACATTGACAGCACCGTAATAAAAACTCACTTCCGGGAAAAAAAACTCCTCTCCAAAAACCTGTTTTTCGAACTGAAATATTTGGTTCTTATTAACAATGACAAGCTTAATATTCTTTAAACTTTCTGTTTTCATGACCACTTTAAGAGGAGAGATAAAAACCATTGTGCAAACACGTTTAATATCTCCACCTCTAGCCCCTTGAAGAAGTTCAAATTTTTTATTCCCGCAACCTATCAAGGAAACGGCTATCAAGATAAAATAGAGAGATCGCATACCTAATTAGATAGCAACTGGCTAGCCAAAGAATTAGCCTGAATACAACCCAAACTTTTGTCTAAAGATTGGTCACTTTTAGAATCAAGTAATAGACAAAATCCGAAAAGTTCTAAGATTTACAAAGATTTGAAGTTCTCGATTCGTTTCTCCACAACACCTGAGACAATGCATAAACTATCATCAGAAAAAATGCATTTTCCCCATCGTTAAAGGTCACCTGAGTAAGGCCCGAAACAAGAAAAGAGACTATGAATGGTATTATAAGTTGAGTTGCAAGATCCCTTCTTTTCAACATTTCCCAGATCCAAAGAGAAACCCATAATAAAAAGCTAATTCCGCCTAAGATTCCTGAACTTGCCAAAATTTCTAAGAGATCGTTGTGTGCGTGGCTTCCAAAATCAGGATCGGGCAATGAATAGCGAACTTTAATCTCTTTGCTATAAGGTTCAAAATTTAAATATCCCAAGCCCAAAACAGGCTTCTCTTGAAATGCTTTTATAGCTGCTAACCAACAACCTACCCTCTCTTTATTGGAGGTGTTTCTTAAAATATGTGTCTTCCAAAAGGAGGGATCATATTTGGACATTCCCATCACACCTATTACGCACAGAACAATCAATGCAGCCGTTAGTTTTTTATTTATTATTAAACAGCCCGCAAAAAAGGCTATCCAAGCTCCGCGCACATGACTAGTGAACAGCCCTACAATAGAAATTGAGGTAAAAAATAATAAAGGCCTTAACGTTATCAACTTTTTTACGCTTTTATACTGCAAAGACATGGCAACTAATAAAACACTCAACCAAGCTATCGAATGGCCATAGGTCATTAACATCCCAAATACCCCACCATTCCTATGAGAATTCACGTGGGCCATTCGAAGGGGATTAAATTCAGTAAAGTACGCAATAAGGCCAGACACTGTTGCAGCTGTAGAGGCTAGCAATAAAGTAAGGAGTAAACCTCTTAAAACTTTTTCACTTTTTTCTGATGTCAAATATTCCTGAAAATAAAAACGCAATGGAATCAAAGACAGAGCCCCAATTAAATAATATTTTACCTTAAAAATATTTTTCATCGGCCTAGCCACAATATTATGATTTACCACTACCGATAAAATTAAAATCAAAACTAACGCTAAAAGGGCCCAGCCACTCTTTGGGAATTTTTTCCAATCATAATTTTTTCCACAATAGAGAATAGGTAGAATCATGAGCAGATGGAAACCCGACATCAAACTGATAGAGGTTAGTAACCCCACAGCCAAAACCACCAAGGAGAGAAGAATGAAACAAGAAATTTTTTTGTCATTAAACATAAAGGGCTAGAATTTTTTACAACTCTAGCCCTAAACTTACTGGCACTCAAACTGAATTTTAAATGATAACACTCACCCGTTAACTCTATCCCCGAGTAAGTGCTATCTATTACGGAGTTCTCGGCAATGTAATTCTAATGGGGCTCACAGGAACCGTATTTGTCCCTGGATTATAAATTGGATTAACCGGAGAAATGGGGGGAATCGAAGGAATTGGAGGGATCGAAGGGATAGTTCCTCCTCCTCCATTAACCGGTGTTATTGTCTGTACCGGTACACCGATAGTTCCACCAGGATTTCTCGGTAAGTAGGTCCGATTTGGATTCATTGGGTTATAGTTATAGATCGGATTGTAGGGATACCAGGGATTATTGATTCCAGGCAACCGAGGCATGACCATCCGACCAGGAAACTGATTCAATGGATTATAGAAGGGGTTACCTCCACAAGAGTTAATCGGAGTGATAAGCCCGCCGCCACAACCGCCACCACAACTCGTGATAAGCCCGCCGCCACAGCCACCCATCATTGGACCACCACAGCCGCCGATAGAGCCACCACAAGAGGTGATAGGTTCAATGGTTGTGCTCACAGAAACACCTGTACTGGTATAGCCCACTCCGCCATAGCCGCCAGGAATATAGCCTCCACCACCATATCCACCATATCCGCCATAGCCACCATAAGGAGAACCGTAAGGCATCATTCCATAGGGGGAACCATAAGACTTACTAAATCCAAAACCTAAATTGAACCCGCCTCTACCTAAGAAAGGTGAAGCAATCGGTGAGGGTTCATTCACTGCATGGGGAGCTTGTCTTGGAGATGAGTAGTTATTCGGAGGAGTATAATTATTGCCCTTTTGATAGTTCTGAGGAATGTACAAAGGCATATTGCTGTAATCATTGTCTCCATAGTTTTTAAAGTTGTCATAATCATAGGATCTTCGATCTCTAGGATCATATTTTCCACCATAACCTAAACCTGAGGGATCATATTTTCCACCTTGATAGCCCTGTTGAGGGGGCTGATAGATGGGATTTTGTGGCGAAGGCTGAAGCTGAGGCTGAAGCTGAGGCTGAGGCTGAGATTGGGGTTGTACTTGAGGAGGTTGAAATTCTCTAGAGGGTTCATTTAAAGCATTAACAGCCTGTTGGGTTTTTGGCTCTTCAATGAGACATAAATTTGCGATTGAAGTCTTTTCCACCTCTTTAATAAGCTCAGAAGAAGATTGCTGATTTGAGTCCTCAGTAAGCCCTTCTACTGAAGCTCCATACCAGTTAAAAAACTTAGTTAACTTCTCATTAATTTCGGCATCAATAGCATATTTTTTCCACTCAACCTCTCCGATCCTGTTTTTTTTCGCGGTAAAATAGGCGTTAACTTGAGATCTACAGGCTCTAATTTTTTTGGCATCTAGATCAAATGTTGTTTTATTTTGATTTCCTTCTTCAGTCTTAATGGCATCAAACACCAAGCCTTTAACTAGGCAATCATCAATAAACTCTCCAAGCATCTTAGAGCTCTTATCCGAGTTTCTGCAGGACTCAGCCACTCTTTCACGGTACAAC